>NZ_JAGGQY010000058.1:0-62072 GCF_018613105.1 Bacillus sp. ISL-77 | reverse complement strand
TGACTGAGTTACCTGAGCTACTTGATGTACCTGAGCTGCCACTACTGTTGGTTCTATTGCTTCCTTTTTTACCTTTTCTTCTTTTTTTACATCTGCGACAGCTTCGTCTTTTTCCGCTTCCGCTTCATCCGCTACTACCACTGCCTGAGCTGCCTGAGCTTCCGCATCCGCTACTACCACTGCCTGAGCAGCCTGAGCTACCTGAGCTGCCTGAGCTTCCACTGCCTGAACTTCCGCTTCCGCTTTTGCCTGAACTTCCACTTCCACTGCCTGAGCTACCACTGCTTCCGCTACCGCTGCTACCCTTGCTACCCTTAGGGCCTTTATGTCCTTTAGGGCCTTTTGGTTTTTTTCCGCTACCAGAGCTACCGCTGCTTCCGCTACCAGAGCTACCGCTGCCACTTTTGCCAGAACTACCGCTTCCGCTTTTGCCAGAGCTTCCACTGCCACTTTTGCCAGAGCTACCGCTTCCGCTTTTGCCAGAGCTTCCACTGCCGCTTTTGCCACTGCCAGAGCTTCCACTACTGCTTTTGCTGCTACCGCTTTTACCACTGCCAGTAGATCCTGAACTGTCTGAACTTGACTTATTGTTACCTCCTTTTTTACCAACAGGATTATTATCTAGAAACCCAACTACACCATTTTCTTTAGCTTGTGAAAGTAATTGATCAATATCAAGCTTTAGTACCATTATTCCACCACTTTCTTAACAAATTTTTCTTTTCTATTTCAATTTATGATGATTTTATCCATTTGACATAGACAATCATATATTTTTAAACCATATTTTTTAGAGTTTCTATACACAACCACCCAAGAGAATGCATATATCTAAAAAAAATGTTATTTAGGAGAATTCAAGTGTTAAAATATGAAATTTTAATTAATCCGAAGTGGTTAAAAAAATTGGATAAAGACATTTGGAATGATGAATTAGTCCCTGCAGTATTAAAGATAGGAGAAGATCGTATTAATGTAAAAATTTCCTATCGAGGAAATGTAATAAGGGATAAGAAAAAAAAATCTTATCGAATTGTCTTTCAAAATCCGTACAAGGTCAATGGTGCACATGAAATTCATCTTAACGCGGAATTTTCAGATGTATCATTAAGTAGAAACAAATTATCGCTGGATTTTTTTGATCGAATCGGAGTCATATCTCCCCACTCCCAGCATGTTTTGTTGTATATCAATGGAAATAGTAAGGGCATTTATTTGGAGATTGAATCATTTGATCAATATCTCCTTAAAAAAAGAAAATTGCCAGATGGCGCAATTATTTATGCAACCAATAATCGAGCCAATTTCTCGTTATTAACCAAGAAAAAGGAAATAAAAAAACGTTTAGACCAGGGATATACATTAAAATATGGCGAAAAAGAAGATATCCTTTATTTAAAAAACTTTATCGCGATGATTAATGCCCTAAACAATGAAGATTTTGAAAAAGAAATCCCACATGTATTGGATGTCGAGAAATATTTCAGATGGGTCGCTGGAGCTGTTTGTGTCCAAAATTATGACGGGTTTATCCATAATTATGCATTATATAAAAATAGTAAATCTGGACTATATGAAATTACTCCTTGGGATTATGATGGGACATGGGGTAGAAACCTCCATGGCAGAAAACTTGATTATGATTATGTACCATTAACAGGATTTAACACACTTTCAGCAAGACTTTTCCACTTTAAACACTTTAGAAAACAATATAAAGAAATACTTTCAAGTATTTTGGAAAACGACTTCACTCTGGATGTCCAAAAACCAATTATCAATGAATTATTTGATTATTTAAAACCACACATGAGTCTAGATCCCTTTATTAGTTCAAACCCAGCAACATTAGAACAAGAAAAAAAGGTTTATTTTAATTTTATTAAAAAAAGAAGCTCTTACCTTAAAGAAGAATTAGCATTATTCGTATAGATAAGAGGTATATGAATCTAATCATATACTTTTTTTTTGCCTATTTTTACCCAAAACAGGAAAAAAAGGCTACTTTATTAGTACAACATCATCCCGTGATACATATAGATGCAGTGTAAATGTTTATTTAATTTAAAGGAGGATAATTCTTTTATGGATAGAGAAATGATGGAACAATTTGTTGGCAAAACAATTAAGGTTGATCGCGGAGGTCCAGAATCAAGAAGTGGAAAATTACTGGCAGTATTTGAAGACTTCTTTGCCATCTTAACAGAACACGATGGAGTCGTATTTTATAAGACAAATCATGTCAGAAGTATCACAGAAAGTTCTAAAGATGATATGAAGTTTGGGTTGAAGGTCCCAGATAAACTTGATTTTAAAAAGGCCGAAACCTTTGTAAAGCTTTTAGGAAAAATAAGATTTCAATGGGTGAAAATTAATCGTGGCGGTCCTGAATCATTTGAAGGCGTACTAAGCGATGTAAACAAACATTTTGCTTCACTGATTGTTAAAGAAGAAGTCGTTCGTGTCTCGATGAAACACATTCGAAACATAAGCTACGGACTGAAAGTGGATAATTCACAAAAAGATGATTCCAATGAATCTAATGGTAATGACAACGACGATAAAGACGATGATAACAAAGACAACAGTAGTAAGAACAGCAGTAGTAAGAACAGCAGTAGTAAGGACAGCAGTAGTAAGGACAGTAGTAGTAAGAACAGCAGTAACAAGAACAATGATAAATAAGATCACGAATAAAAATTTTGTCGCTTCTCCACTAGAGGAGCGACTCATTATCTCTTTAAGGAGGATTAAACATGGGGATAGATAAATTTTCAGCTGCATTGGATTTATTAAAAGGCTTTAGTGTAAATCTTTATGTAGGTGAAGACGTATTTAAAGGAAAACTAATTGGTGTTGAGGCAGACCATGTAGTGCTGGAAACCGAAAATAAATACATTTTTTATTATAACATTGATAAAATTCAAGCAATCACAAAAAATACAAGAGAGTTTCAACCTGAGAAAACAACGGCAAAATTTCTAAAAACACAGAGTTTAACAGATTTACTCCTTTCCTTTCAACATACTTGGGTAACGATATTGACTATTAACAAACAAAGGTTTACCGGTGTTTTAAGCGAAATTGATACAGACTTTGCTACTTTAATTAACGGTGATGAACGAATCTTAATAAAATTAACACATGTGTCCAACATCCTCAAAGGGGTTATTAAAGAAGAGGCTGTGAAGACGTCTTCATCAAATAATAACGAAAAAAATAATAAAGATTCTGATAATAAAAAGGACTCAAAGGATCATTCATCCTCTTCCGGTGATAAAGATGACTCAAAGGATCATTCTTCTTCCGGTGATAAGAAGGACTCAAAAAATCATTCTTCTTCCGGTGATAAAAAGGACTCAAAGAATCATTCTTCTTCTTCCGGTGATAAAAAGGATTCAAAGAATCATTCATCCTCTTCCGGTGATAAAAAGGACTCAAAGAATCATTCATCCTCTTCCGGTGATAAAGAGGATTCCAAAAAAAAGAAACAAAAAAATTCCAATAGTAAAGAAAAGTCTGATAAGAAAAATGAAGAGGCCGTTAAAGTAGAAGTGGTTGAACCTAACAATACAATGGTTTGGTCACAACCAATAAAAATTGAAGCAACAATGGTTAAAACCAAGGATGAGCTCGTTTCAAATAACTTTAAGATTAAGAAATCTCAAACAGACGAAAAGGAATCGTCCAAAAATTCCACTGAAATGAAAAAGTCAAATGATATGAGCACTAAAGATAAAAAGTCTGAAGAAGCTAAGTCGACCAAATCAATATCTAGCGAACAATCGAAGGAAATGAAAGAAGTAAAAGAAGTAGTTTCTATACAAAAAACAGAAAATCCGCCAGCTCCACCGTATAAATTACTACAGAATGAAACAAAATCAACAAAAACACAAGAAGAAGCAGCGAAAGTAGTTAAATCAACAACTACACAAAACCAAGCAACTAAGAAAGCAGAAGGTAATAAACCAAATGATATGAACACTAATAGCAACAATCAGAATGTATGGAAACAAAAGGAGAAAGAGCAAAAAGTTCTTCGTTTTTCCGGTGAACCAGTTAATCCTGACAGCAAAATAGCTTTCCCGTTTTCCGGATGGCCAAACAGAAACAATCGAACATCAAGATTGAATTAATGAAATCTCATCGTAATAGTGAAAATATATATAAGACCATTCCTTCATATTGCCCCTGTTAAAATCCCCAAAAACCATACAAATATGAGTTGGGCAGTTCTAATCATGTATACATGTTATAAGTAGTTAGTGATATCAGCCCTCCTCTATTTGTAAAATGGGATTACCAAGGAAAGGATGTGAAAATATGAAGCTGAAAGAAAATATTGGAAAATATATCAGACTTGAGATTTCGGGAAAGAAATTCATAAGTGGGGTACTGATTGATGTAGGCAGCGATTTATGGGTCGTTTTTAATGGATATGACTACCTTTACATCCCTGTTATTCATTGCCAAAATTGGCGGTATTTAAAACAAGATGAAATTAAAGAAATTGATGAAATTACACTAAATGACGAACCCACACCTATTTATAATAATAACGAAGAAATATCACTAAGAAAAACTCTGACAGCTGCTAAAGGTATTTTTACAGAAATATATGTAACAAGCAATCAAGCACTACATGGTTATATCATAAGTATTATGAATAATTATTTTGTTTTCTACTCGCCAATATACAAAACCATGTTTATATCTCTTAACCATTTAAAATGGCTAATTCCATACACAAATAATCAACGTCCATACGGTCTAAGCAACGCAAATCTTCCAGTAAATCCTAGCAATATCACCTTTGCCAGATCGTTTGAGGTTCAAATTGAAAAACTAACTGGAGAATTGATCGTCTTTAATATCGGGGAGAATGAAAATGTTATCGGAAAGGTAAAAGGGATTAAGGATAATTTCGTGGAATTAATCGGTGCAAAAGAAGATCCAGTCTTTATTAATCTTCAACATATTAAAACAATCCATATGACTTAACTGGTTAATTTTTTCTATAGCTTATTTGTAAACAAGCTTTTAAAACAAAAAAAAGAGTGTCTAGAGACACTCTTTTTATTAAACTATTTTTCTTTAACATAAGCAGTTTCCGTTTTTCGAGTAAATGACAATAATTCAAACGCAATTCCGTATAGGAAAGTAACAAGGAACATCGAACCAATCATATCAAATATGACATGCTGTTTAACAAATAGGGTTGAAATGATAATCAAAGTCCCGACAACATGGATACAAACATTGTTAATTAGATGTTTGTTTTTAATATGAAGTGAAGCAAGCATTATAACAAATGTGGTAAGTACATGGATACTCGGAAAACAATTAAACGGACGATCATTTGCATAAATCCACAAAACAAGATGATTAAAGATATTATTACCTTCAATAGTTGGTCTTGGGACTGTGGTTTGAAAAAAGAAATAAATAACAAAACAAATTAGTTCTGCTACAACAATTAAAATTAACGTTTTAAGGTATACTTTTGTGTCCTTAAAACAAAAGTAGATTAAATAACAAAAAATATAAGCATACCAAAGGATATATGGAATGATAAAGACCGACAAAAACGGGATCGCTTGGTCAATTGACGTACTAATATCGACAGCTCTATGTGAACGGGAATTTAATAATTCATAAATTTTGGCTAGAAGAGGAATCACAAGCAAAAATAGTAAATTGGGAGCTTTTTTTATTAAATTTTTCAATCTTATTCCTCCCTTAATATATAAAAACATAATTTTCTAGTTTACTATACAGAAATAGTCGAACACACTCCATGGTACCACAAATACAGTAAAAATAAATGAAATTTCCATACTTCTCTCAAATTTTTTTGGAGTCCTTTTTTAGTGTCACTACTTTGGTGTCATTTTTGGTGTCAGGCACCATTCGTGGACACTTCTAATAGTCTGTCCGTCTCCAATGGACGCTTTCCGAATTCCTAAGTACTTACAAAACTGTATCAGGATGAAATTATGCTAAACTAAATTACAACACAAACTTAGTTGTGAAGGTGGTGGAATGGTGGATCGGATTATCTTGTTTGATGGGGTTTGCAATCTGTGTAACAACAGTGTGAAATTTATAATAAAAAGAGACACCTCGGGCTATTTTAAATTTGCCTCACTCCAAGGTGAGACTGGCCAAAGATTATTAAAAAAGCATAGCTTAAACTATGACCTAAATAGTTTCGTCCTAATTGAAATGGAAAAGGTCTATATAAAATCAAGTGCTGCTCTTCGTGTTTGCAGTAAATTAGGCGGGGCTTGGCGCATATTATCGATCTTCCGCTTCCTCCCTCCACTTTTCAGGGATTTCCTTTACGACATAGTTGCAAAGAATCGTTATAAATGGTTTGGAAAAAGAGAAAGTTGTATCCTCCCTTTGCCAAAATGGAAGCAGAGATTTTTGGACTAAGGATGAATTGTTTAATACATCAGTAACTGGTAAATGGTGGCAGAAACTCTAATTCTAACTAATATTTTATTCCCTATAGCATAGATATTATTAATACTATTTTTTACTGCAGGAGGGTATTTATGGAGGTTGTCGTTAGAAAAGGAGATTCATTATGGCATTACAGCCAGATGTTTCATATAAATTTGCAGCTAATAATTGATTCGAACAGAAATGTCGATCATAATAATCTTTCTGAAGGCCAACGTGTACGATTACCAGGCTTTGCTGCCCAGGATTATCAGATTCGCCCTGGCGATACCTTATGGAGTATTGGTCAACGCAGATCTCTTCCCCTAGAGGCTATTACTTTGGTTAATCCTAACCTAGATGAAAAAAATCTAAATGTAGGTCAAACCATTAAGGTTCCAACTAGGATCACTTGGAGATTAGTGGATAGTGGCCAAAGTTATGATTACATCAAATTGATGAATGATATCAAGAGATTATTAGAGGTTTATCCGTTTATGCAGATACCTGTGATTGGTAAGACAGTTCTTGGGAAAAAAATTCCAGAGATCGTCATCGGAACGGGTGAAAAAAGAGTTCATTATAATGGATCATTTCATGCCAATGAATGGATAACCACATCAATCATCATGACCTTTTTAAATGATTATTTATTAGCTCTGACAAATCATAATCTGATCCGTGGGCTACCCATGTTTCCACTTTACCAACAAAGCATTTTATCTATTGTCCCAATGGTAAATCCAGATGGAGTAGACCTCGTTCTACATGGCCCCCCAGAAATCGAAAATTGGAATAAAAGAGTGGTTGATTTCAATAAGGGCAGTACAGATTTTACGGACTGGAAAGCTAATATTCGAGGGGTTGACCTAAATGACCAATTCCCGGCTAGATGGGAATTAGAAAAGGCAAGGAATCAGACTGAGCCTGGACCAAGAGATTTTGTAGGAGAAAAACCTTTATCAGAGCCTGAAGCAATGGCAATGGCGAAACTAATAAAAAAACGAGATTTTGTAAGAGTTCTAGCCTTTCATACACAAGGTGAGGTCATCTACTGGGGGTTTGAAAATCTTGAACCTCCTGAATCAGAGGACATTGTGAAAGAATTTAGCCGAGTAAGTGGTTACGAGCCTATCAAAACGATTGAGAGCTATGCCGGTTGCAAGGATTGGTTTATTCAAGATTGGAAGCGACCAGGATTTACGATTGAACTCGGCCGAGGAATAAATCCACTTCCATTGTCACAATTTGATGAGATCTATCAAAAATCACTGGGAATTTTCTTGGCGGGACTTTATATGTAAAAAAGGAGGCCGAAAAACTCCTGCCTCCTTTCCCTCTAGATAAAATTAGGCTTTTGTATAATTAAGATCCCAAATCACACCAAAGGCATCTTTTACCTTCGCATATTTTGCTCCCCAAAAAGTATCTTGCAGCTCCATATAAACCGTTCCTTTTTGACTAAGAGTATCATATATCCCACGGATTTCATCTTCGCTTTCGAATTCCAATGTTAATGAAATATTACTCCCTACCACGACTGAATTCCCCGGAAACGCGTCTGAGGCCATTAGGAAAAGATCGTCCTTTTTAAATTGAGCATGGATTACACGATCATGCGCCTCTGGCGGTGTCGGATAGTCTGCCTCACCATAGGTTTGAAGATTTGATATTTCACCGCCGAATACTTCACGGTAGTACTCTAATGCCTCTTTTGCATTTCCATCGAACATTAAGTATGGTGTCGCTTGACCCTTCATTTATAACACTCCCTTTTGATTAACATCGATATTATTTAGTACACTTACCTCATCAAGACCTGCTTTTCCTAAAAATTAATTTTTATTTCCCCCGACTTCTGATCCCTGATAAGATGCCTTATGAAACTTTTCAATTAACTTAAACAGTTCCTCACCCTTTTCAGGCAAGTTGGTGTCAGGCACCATATTCAAAAACATAGCTCGGTAAGATTCGGGCACCCATTTGTAATCATGTATGTAATCAGTTAAGGTAAAACCGCACTTTTTCCAAAAACGATTCCTTGAAAGTGTCTCAGGCGTTTCTTCGGATTCAACTTCAATCAACAGACTTTTCATATTTCCTTTGGTCATTGACCATTCTTGAATATACTTCATCATTTTCATGCCTATCCCACGATGCTGCCATTTGTGGTGGACAGCCAAATAATCAATTAGCAGGGCCTGCGTTCCTTCCAACTTCCCGGTCATTGCCATCGCCACTATTTGAACTTCTTCAACCCCTATATGTAGGAAACAAAGCTGTTTCTGAAACATATTCCGAATGATCTTCTCCGGCTTCGCTCCTTTCCCATCGAAAGCTTGATGGTAAATAGGACTCACCTGTTTCCAAAGTTTTTCATCCCATTGATTTATTGTTTGAAATTCCAAGGCAGTTTGCCTCCTACATTTTTCTTTTATTACCAAAATACCCAGTAAGGAAGATTTTTATAAAAAAAAGGACCTTTGAAATAAAATCAAAGGTCCAAATGAGAACTTGGTGGTCTAGGCCAAGTCCTTAATTAGGAGGTCTAAACTCAGAAGAATTTAAACATCTTTATATTACCATTTTCAAAATTTTCTTTCAATCATTATTACTTTAAAGTGTAAAAGTTTCTGCAATTTTAAAAAACAAAAATTTTCCTAGTTGACATACATGTATATACAAGCTAGAATGAAATCGTAATCATAACTTGTATATACAAGCAACAATCGTTTATGAAAACGTACACATTGACTGTATATAGAGTGATAAAAAAATAGAGGATATAAAATGGGGACATGCCCATTCAAACAGGGGGAAAGACAAATGACGAAGTACACAGATCCTTCAAATGATCTATTAAAACACATTGGCGGTAAAGAAAACATTGCAGCCGTTACCCATTGTGTTACAAGAATGCGGTTCGTTTTAAACGATCCAAGCAAAGCGGATATTAAAGAAATCGAGTCCATTAAGCTTGTAAAAGGTACATTTACCCAAGCCGGACAATTCCAAGTCATCATTGGGAATGAAGTATCTAGCTTTTATAATGAATTTGTAAAAATTGCTGATGTGGATGGAACTTCTAAAGAAGAAGCAAAAGAAGCAGCCAAACAGAATATGAACTGGTTGCAACGAATGATGGCCCACCTAGCCGAAATCTTTACCCCATTAATTCCTGCTCTAGTTGTCGGAGGTTTAATCCTCGGCTTTAGAAACATCATCGGTGATATCAAATTACTTGAGAATGGAACAAAGTCCATCATCGAGGTTTCACAGTTCTGGGCAGGTGTTCACTCCTTCCTATGGTTGATTGGTGAAGCAGTATTCCACTTCCTTCCAGTCGGAATTACCTGGTCGGTTACGAAAAAAATGGGTGGTTCACAAATCCTAGGTATCGTCCTTGGTATTACACTAGTATCTCCGCAATTGCTTAATGCCTATGCTGTAGCAGGTGCAAAGGATATTCCTGTCTGGGATTTCGGTTTTGCAAAAATTGAAATGATTGGTTACCAAGCACAAGTAATTCCTGCAATTTTAGCTGGATTAGTGCTTGCTTTCTTAGAAACTAGATTACGTAAAATTGTTCCAAATTCCATTTCCATGATTGTCGTTCCATTCTTAGCGTTAATTCCTACTGTTTTAATCGCTCATACTGTTTTAGGCCCTATCGGCTGGAGCATCGGTTCTGGAATTTCTCATGTAGTGTATTCAAGCTTAACCTCTGCATTTGGCTGGGTATTTGCGGCAATCTTCGGGTTCGCATATGCACCACTTGTTATTACAGGGTTGCACCACATGACGAATGCGATTGACTTACAATTAATGAGTGAACTTGGCGGAACAAACCTATGGCCAATGATTGCACTATCTAATATTGCCCAAGGTTCAGCTGTACTTGCGATGATTTTTATCAATCGTAAAAATGAAGAAGAAAAACAAGTATCGATTCCAGCAGCCATCTCTTGTTACCTTGGAGTAACAGAGCCAGCAATGTTCGGGATTAACTTAAAGTATGGCTTCCCATTCCTTGCTGCGATGATTGGTTCCATGATTGCAGGCGTTGTCTCCGTTGGTAGCCACGTAATGGCTAACTCAATCGGTGTCGGTGGTTTACCAGGCTTCCTTTCCATCCAAGGTCAGCACATGACGATGTTTGCCATTTCAATGGTTGTAGCCATTGTCGTTCCATTCCTACTAACAATTATTTTTGCTAAAACACGCATGAATAAATTTTCTTTTAAAAAATAAAAGCTAAATCACATATTTAGGAGGGAGACATGCTCCCTCCTTTTCTCCATTAAATTACTTAATCTAAAATAGGCAGGTGTTTGAAATGTCAAATGAATGGTGGAAAAAAGCAGTCGTCTATCAAATCTATCCAAAAAGCTTTCATGATACGACTGGAAATGGAACTGGAGATATTCAAGGCATTATTGAAAAATTAGACTATCTAAAAGAACTCGGTGTAGAAGTCCTTTGGCTTACTCCCATCTATAAATCTCCTCAAAGAGATAATGGTTATGATATCAGCGATTACTACGCAATTCATGAAGATTATGGAACGATGGATGACTTTGACAGGTTACTAGCAGAAGCACACAAACGCGGCTTAAAAATCATCATGGATATTGTCATTAATCACACATCAACAGAACATGAATGGTTTAAACAAGCACGGTCCACTAGAGACAATCCATATCGTGACTTCTATATCTGGAAAGATGGCAAGAACGGCAAGGCTCCTACGAACTGGGAATCAAAATTTGGTGGTTCAGCATGGGAATATGATGAGACCACCGAACAGTATTACTTACATTTATTCGATGTGACCCAAGCAGATTTAAACTGGGAAAATGAAAAGCTGCGTGCAGCCCTATACGAAATGATGCACTTTTGGTTAAAAAAAGGTGTCGATGGCTTCCGTCTCGATGTTATCAATTTAATTTCCAAAGACCAGAATTTCCCACAGGATGACAGCGACGGCCGGAAATTTTATACCGATGGACCAAGAATCCATGAATTTTTACATGAAATGAACGAACAAGTTTTTTCAAAATATGATATTATGACGGTCGGTGAAATGTCATCTACATCAATTGATAACTGCATTAAATACACGAACCCAACCCAAGAAGAATTAAACATGACATTTAGCTTCCATCATTTAAAAGTCGACTATCCCCATGGTGATAAATGGACGAAAGCGGACTTTGATTTTCATACTTTAAAACAGATTTTATCTAATTGGCAGGTTGGAATGAATCAAGGCGGCGGCTGGAATGCCCTCTTCTGGTGTAATCATGACCAGCCACGAGTCGTGTCCCGTTTCGGCGATGATCAAAAATATCATAAAGAATCGGCTAAAATGCTGGCCACCACCCTTCATATGATGCAGGGAACCCCTTATATTTATCAGGGCGAAGAATTTGGGATGACCAATCCTAACTTCAACTCCATCGATGAATATCGAGATGTAGAGTCCTTAAATATTTTTAACATCAAGAAAAATGAGGGTATGGACCAACATGAGATTATTGATATCCTAAAACAAAAATCCCGTGACAATTCAAGAACGCCAGTCCAATGGAATGCAAATGAAAATGCAGGCTTCACAAGCGGGACTCCTTGGATTCAAACGGCAAGTAATTTCCAGGAAATCAATGCGGAGCAGGCACTAAAAGATTCAGACTCTATCTTTTTCCACTATCAAAAACTTATACAATTACGAAAAAAGTATGATGTGATTACAGATGGAAAATATCTCCCTATTTCTAATGAAGATGATGCTATATTTGCATATGTAAGGACAATTGGCTCTGAAAAATTACTAGTGATCAACAATTTTTACGATAAAGAGAAAGCATTCGTTCTCCCTACTGATTTACATCTTGATGAGTATGATAGTGAGATGTTACTCTCTAATTATGAGGATTCGACACCAATTGGCCCGGAAATCTCCTTGCGGCCATATGAGTCGGTTGTGTATTACCTGAAAAGATGAACGGAGATGTCCTAATGACGAACAAGTACCTAACGATCTACAACATTATTGTCGAGCAAATAAAAAGTGGAGAAATTCCTCCACAAACGCTTCTTCCCTCTGAGAACGAATTAAAAGATCAATTCGATACATCGAGAGAAACGATTAGAAAGGCGTTAAATTTGCTTTCGCAAAATGGCTATATCCAAAAAGTTAGAGGAAAAGGTTCGATCGTGATCGACATCAGCAAATTTGATTTTCCTGTTTCGGGGCTGGTTAGTTTTAAAGAACTGGCAAATAAAATGGGCAGTAAACCAAAAACGATTGTGAACGAGCTCTCGTTAATCAAGCCCGATGGTTTTGTCAGGCAGCAGCTACAGCTGGGAAGTAAGGACCTGGTATGGAAGGTAGTTCGTACAAGGGAAATGGGCGGAGAGAAAATCATTTTAGATAAAGATTTTTTATCTAAAATGCATGTTCCTTCCCTAACAGAAGAAATTTGTGCGGATTCCATTTACCAATATATTGAAAATCAATTAAACCTGACCATTAGCTTTGCCAAAAAAGAAATTGTCGTAGAAGAACCTTCACTCGAGGATCGCTCCTTATTAGACCTTGAAGGCTTTCGCAATGTAGTCGTCATAAAAAACTATGTTTATTTAGATGATGCCACCCTCTTTCAATTTACGGAATCAAGGCATCGGCCTGATAAATTTCGGTTTGTAGATTTTGCTCGCAGATCCCATTGATTCCAGCAAGGAGACCTCCAATCATTTTCAGGGGTCTCCTTTTTTTTTACTCCACGTCATATTTAGAGTTTCGTATAAAAAGGATTTTGTCCATGATCTTTGTTACAATAGACGTAACAAATTCGTGAGGTGAAAATAGTATGTGCGGCCGATTCACGTTAACAGCTACGTTCGAGGAAATCATTGATCGTTTCGATATTATATCTTTTCTTGAAGAAGAAAATTATGCTCCGAGTTATAATATTGCTCCATCTCAAGCCGTACTTGCCGTGATTAACGACGGCAAGTCAAATCGGATGGGATTTTTAAAATGGGGCTTAGTTCCGCCATGGGCAAAGGATGCATCCATTGGCCATAAGATGATTAATGCCCGAGCCGAAACATTATCGGAAAAGCCAAGCTTCCGAGCAGCCTTCAAAAAGAAGCGTTGCCTAGTTATCGCCGATAGTTTTTATGAATGGAAACGACATGAGGATAAAAGCAAAACCCCGATGCGAATTAAACTAAAATCCGATGATCTGTTTGCCATGGCAGGCATTTGGGAGTCTTGGAAATCACCTGAAGGAAAAACGCTCTATACTTGTTCCGTGATAACAACCGAACCCAATGAACTAATGAAAGATATTCATGATCGGATGCCCGTTATTTTGAAGCCAGACGATGAAAAAACATGGCTGGATCCATCCATCTCCAATACTAATGATTTAAGTAAACTACTTATCCCCTTTGATGAAAACTTAATGGAGACTTACGAAGTATCCTCCTTAGTAAACTCACCGAGAAATAACAACGTTGAGCTTATTCAAAAAATTTGTTAGTCCTTTTTAAAAAAATAGGCTTAAATTATTAAAAATATTTTTTCCATATGGACATGTTTACTACATGCACGTCCAAGGTTCTACATATCATGTATTAACCCATAAAAGTTTTCCTTCTTTAGAAAGTGGTAATCGGCCACTTTCTTTTTTTTGTGGAAAAAAATGGGCAAAGTGTAGCTACCCGAGCTATAATGACGGTAAGAAGATTAAAAAATGAGAGGAGTTTTCCTATGGACCAACTGGTAAAAAAATTCTATGACCTTCCTACAACCTGTATATCCGATGCGATGGATGGCTTAAATAACCTCCACCCTTCGATTAAACCTCTAAAAGAAGAATATAAGCTTGCTGGAAGAGCATTAACAGTGAAGATTCCTGTCGGTGATAATCTTGCCGTCCTAAAGGCAATCCGAGCGTCAAAACCAGGGGATATTTTAGTTATTGATGCTAAAGGAGATCCATATCGTGCCATTGCTGGTGATTTTGTTGTTGGCATGGCTCAAACACTTGGAGTCGGTGGAATCGTAGTTGATGGTGTCATTCGTGATATTGTTGGAATCAAGGGCTTGAAATTCCCCGTCTTCTCGAGGGGCACTACCGTTGCAGCAAGTGGTAAAGCAGGAGTTGGAGAGATTAATATCCCGATTTCATGCGGCGGAATGACAGTACATCCAGGCGATATCATTGTTGGGGACGCGGACGGCGTCGTGGTCATTCCACAAATGGTCGAACAAGCTGTATTGGAAAAGTCCCTCAAAAAATTAAAAAACGATCAGATTAGAGAAGAACGTATAGCTGGTAATCGTGAGGTTATTATGAAACATTTAGATGAACTCATTAATCGGTAAAAAAATAGCTAACCCCTTTTCCATGCGGAATTGGGGTTAGCTATTATCTTATTCGCTCCCTTTCGTGTCCCACCATTCCCGAACCTCAAAAATGCCGATGACTTCACTTTTTGCTTTTTCAAAAACCTCTACCGTTTCGTTAGTGGAATAAGAGAAAATATAGTGGGTGGATGTTTCGCCCATTATTCGAAAGGAACTGATTTCCCCATCTTTCATTTCGACCATATACACTTTTCCGCTCAAAACATCATTTGCATCGGCTAAATTTTTCATGAATGATCATCTCCTTACATTACTTTACTCTCAGATTAGCAGATTACATGCTTCATAAAATGAACGAAATTCGAAAAAATAACGAATATTAGTAACACTTGGAGATAACAAACACCTACCTTATTTTTCATATAGAGAAATAATAAAAATAATTCGATTCCCTTTCAAAACCAATTTTTTCATAAAGTCTTTGGGCAGTAATGTTTTCCTTGCCTGTCTCTAGCATAACTCCTTTTGCTCCTGTTTCCTTTACAAACTGAATCGCGATATGTATTAATTTCTCCCCTGCACCTCTGCCACGGAATTGTTCCTTCACATACAAATCATTTAATACCCATGATCGCCCCATGCTAACAGAAGAAAAGGATGGATATAACTGAACAAAACCAACGGGAATTTCCCCATCAACAGCCATAAACACAACGGATTCGTCGTTCATTATTCTTGCTTTTAAAAACTCTCGTGCCCCCTCCAAGTCGGACGTTTGCTCATAAAATACCCGATATAAATCAAACAATACCGTCAATGATTCGAGATCATTAATAGTTGCTTTTTGGATAATCATTTTTTAATTCCTCCTAGTTAAGAACAATTTACTAATCTACGAGATTGAGTGAAATTCACAATATTACAGAAGGATTATCTTAAGTAAATGCAGAATATTAAAACATTATTATTGAACACGATATTTGGTCGTTTGTTCAACTCTGTAGAATAATTTTGCTTGGGGGTAAATAGACATGAACACTTCTTTAGACGTAAGGCACGCTTTGTCTGAAAGAATTATTACTTTCAATGATAGGCTAGCACCACTATTCATTCGAGACAGCTTACATTCTCTCATTCCGGAAGGCACAGAACATATTTACGTAATAGGGATTGGTTCAAATGTCATAAGTGGTGACAGTCTAGGTCCATTTGTTGGTACCTTACTACATAATCTATACCCCAAACACTTAACAGTATTCGGAAACCTTGAATCTCCTTTAGATGCAAAAACACTTATCCCACAGGTTTCTCGGCTAACCCTGCCCCAAAATAGTTTTGTCATTGCCATTGATAGTGTTCTAGGGTCTGAAAGAATCGTTAACACTATTGTTGTTCGTGACGGTTCATTGTTGCCTGGGGCGGGGTTAGGAAAAAAACTTCCTCCGATGGGAGATTGCAGCATTATGGGGGTTGTCCTGGAAAATGATCCGCGATTGGAATGCTCACTCCTTTCCACGAATCTGCATCTTATTTACACTATGGCAACAAATATTGCCAAAGGGATATCACTAGCTGTGAGGCAATATTATAAATATCCTTCGCTCCATCCAGTTTTGCATAATTGCTGGTAATGGATAAGGTCGATTTATATACTGATACTTATAGTATCAGATATTTCAATTAATTGAAACAAACCACTTCAAGAGGGAATGAAAAAAAGGCCCGGAGATTCCTCCGGACTATTATCTTCCTTCATTTACTATTCCTTTTGATCCCATAAATAATTGACAACGGCATCATATTGTTCTTTTGATAATGAACCTGGAGCGGACTTAGGCATCTTCTTTTCTACAAAACTATAAAGATCCTCTTTCTTTTGAAAATCGGCATGAATTTTCGTTGAATCCAGTTTTACTTGACCACCAGTAATGTCACCTGAACTATGGCAGGTAATACAGCTTTTTTGAAAGATGTCATCCCCTGCAACCGTGCTAGCAGTTTCACTTGCTGGTTTACTAGACGGTTCTTTTGATGTGTCATCATCATTACAGGCGCTCAATAAACCAATCATTATAAATAATCCCAAACCAAAAATCGTTTTCAAGCTTCCACCCCTTTTTTGGTTTCCTCGGAATGCCTTCATATTGGAAATAGATGCCTACTGGCAATCTCATAGGTAAAAATAAACATGCCCTATGACATCTTATTTCTAAAGTCCTATGATTATTCCTTCATAAATACTATGGTTAAGTTAACACTTGTTCAAACATTAAGACCTTTTAACTGAATGATTTTTTTTGCAAAGAAAAAAGGACAGATAAAGCAGATAACCTGCCTTTATCTATCCTTTTTTCATTTATTCACTTTCGGATTCATCTTTATTAAACCAAAGTGGATCATTATTATCCTCTTCACCATTATAGTTAATAAGGATTTCTTCCCCTGCTTTGATATCCTTGTACGCGTAAAAATCAAACGTGTGATTCGGGAAGTTAATTTCATATGTAGCATTGGGCTCATATGAATGGTTAAACAACATCCCGTATCCTAAAAGAAGTGCGGTGTGGTTAATCCCATATTCAAATGCATAATCAGCAAGCAGTGTTTTCTCTATATGAACATGCTCCTCATTAGGATAAGGAATAACGGGTGCTTCATGGATCAGCTCACCTTTTGCAATATCACGAGTCGCAAATACCCCTCTATTTAATTCCCCATCACTAAGCTTCGAAGTCTTAATCTCAATCATCTTAATCACCTATTTGTACTTTCCATTAAAGTTTTTAATCATAATATAGCTTGCCATTATCTACAGAAGAAAGCAAATGTTTTTTCTTTCCACACATTTTTCGCTGGTGCCTGACACCAAGACAGATAAAACTACAATCATCAAAAAACTGTCAAAAGATATTCTTCACAGCTTTAGGTGAATAGGTCATTTTTTTGAAGAGGAAAACATAAAATAGGAATATACGTTCGCAACAGGAGGCGGGGACATGGGGAACTTGATTACAGGAGAAATGTTGGTAAAGTATTACGAGCTGAATAAACAGAAAAAAGAAATAGAAATGGAAATGAATGAATTAAAGGATGCCTTTCAAAATTACTTTAATAATCTAGTAGGATCTAATCATAAAGGCGAAATTACCATAAGCGGCTATAAGCTTCAACGGCAAATACGAAAAACAGAAAAATATGACGAGGTTGAAACCATTAAAAGATTAGAAGAATTACAGATGAATGAGCTCATCCAAGTGGTGAAAAAACCAGATGATGTAAAAATCAAAGCCGCTCTTAACCTAGGCTTATTAAATCCCGATCATTTAGAGGGCTGCATAATTTCGACTAGCTCCCCTGCTATTTCAGTGAAACCAATCACACCAAGATAAGATATGATTAAGGCCCCCGCATCTACCCTTTTGATGCAGGGGTCTTTGTTCATAAAATCGTTGTGAAATTATGGAGGAATTATAGAATCTATAGAGAAATACATATATGTACACGCTTCCATTTTATTTTGAAAGGGGTATAACGTCATAACAAGTCAAGAAAGTTTACTAGTAAGACAATATTTAATGACTGCAAAAGCAAGCCAAACAGCAGGAACTGATATTGAAACAGCTAGACTCGGATTAGAAGCATTATCCGCCTTAACCCCTCTTGCACCAGATATCAACGTCGAAAAAAAATCATTGAGGAAATTCCTGCTGAATGGGTAACCGCACCTAATGCTGTGGAAGACCGAGTTTCCTTTATCTTCATGGTGGCGCATACATAATGGGAAGCTGCAACACCCATCGTTATCTAGCATCGAAGTTATCGAGAGCAACTGCTGCCCGAGTAAAAGATGAGGATGAAGCCTTGCCTGCCTTAGCGGTGCTCCTGTCTCCATGGACAGATATGGAAGGCACAGGAGAATCAATGGAAACAAGGGCGGATGCTGATCCTTGGCTATCACCTGATGCCTCCCGTGCTATACCAGCCTTATTTATTCGGGATATGGATCCTCGACATCCACTTGTTTCACCAATTTATGCTGATTTGTCGGGCCTCCCTTCCATGTTAGTTCACGTTGGAAATGATGAAATCCTCTTAAGTGATTCGGCCCGACTTTTAGATCGTGCCCGGGCAGCGGGTGTCGAAGTTACTTTTAAAGTATGGGATGAAATGTGGCATGTTTTTCAAACGTTTGATATTCCAGAAGGTCAACAGGCGATTGACGAAATTGGGGATTTTGTTCAAAAGCATTTGGAGTATTAATTTTCCTTCAATTCATTAACTTTTTAAGAATATAACAAGTTCCATCTTCGGCAAAAAATAAAGATTCCCCTTCGTTGACGTTGAAATTAACATTTTTTTTGTCATAAATCAGTTTTGCTATTTTTTCAAATTTCTCAACGACTTCTGTTGATGGGTTTACTATGATATCTTGTTTTCCATGTGTCGTAACAAATCCCTTGGGGTTATATTTCCTTTCGGGCTTTAATTCTGTACTCCAACTTCCATCTAAAAGAACGGAGCATGCGGTAAACTTTGTTTTTCTGGTTTGAACAGACCAAAGTTTTCGACAATTACATCGATGTATTTTGAATTTCATCACCCAATACCTTCTTTCAACTGAAAAATTCAAAATATGATTTTTGTAAATTGTATTCCCGCGGTTTAAAAATTATTTATAGTAGTCTGATTGAAGATAGGTCCTCCAAAGAATTTGATATTGTTCCAGTTAATTGTACAATTACCATTGAAATTTATTACAAAGGGGTTATCGCAAATGTCTGTTGATGTTTATCTTAATTTTAATGGAAACTGTCGTGAGGCAGCAGAGTTTTACGCGGAGGTTTTTGGTACAGAAAAACCTCAAATTATGACTTTCGGGGAAGCCCCTCCGAACCCAGAATATCAACTTCCAGAAGAAGGAAAAAACTTGGTTATGCACACACGACTGTACATTGATGGAAGCAACGTCATGTTCTCTGATGTTTTTCCTGGAATGCCTTTTGTAGCAGGTAACAACATAAGTCTTGCTATTGTAAATAAGGACTTGGATAAAATTAAATCTTATTTTAACAAACTTCAAGAAGGCGGCACGGTAGTCATGGAGCTTCAAGAGACATTCTGGAGCAAATGCTACGGCTCCCTAAAAGATAAGTTTGGAATTGAATGGCAATTTAATTACGATAATGGCGAAAGCGTAATGTAATTGGGTTTAATAAGGAAGACCGGGCAAATTTGCCCGGTCCACTTTTGTTTATTTTGAATTTTTTATGAGGGCATCATACGCCCCCTAAGGTTACCGTTAAGCCTCGATTTGCTGACTTACTTTTGCTTGCTCTTCGTCTTGTCCCCACCCTTTGCAAACATCAATCCATTCTTTAGCAAATGAATACTGATATAATTCATCTTTCGTTAATTCGATTGCAGAGTTCGTGCTGCCACAAGCGGGGAAAACTGTCTCGAAGCGCTGCATTGATACATCCAAATAGACTTCAAGCTCATTATTCAGCCCAAACGGACAAACACCGCCAATGGCATGACCAGTTTGTTCGAGAACTTCATCTGGTGAGAGCATCCTTGCTTTGAATCCGAATTGATGACGAAACTTCTTATTATCAATTTTTGCATCACCTGCAGCAACAATTAAAATAGCTTTTTCCTCGCTCCCCCTAAAGGATAAGGTTTTCGCAATGCGAGCGGGAGCGACTCCTATTGTCTCGGCAGCCTGTTCCACTGTGGCACTCGAGGTATCAAATTCCATTACATCTCCATCTCGCTCCCATTGTTTAAAATGGGCCTTCACACTTTCCAATGACATCTTATACATCCTTTCCCTAACGTATTATTAGAATAATATCATACTTTAAAGGGATAAAGCGAAAAGACGTCTTGTACCAGTAAGTTTGGTAATGTTTATATTTTTATTCCCAAATTTTATATTGATTTTCAATATTGTCAAAATCAATTTTTCCTTTTTTCATCTTTGAAGGACAAATCGAGTTATATTTCAGGATTCTTTCATTAATGGCATCTATCAAGCTCATTATTTCAAATTCAGCGGATTCTAGTTCTTTTAATGTTATGGCTTTAGAAATCTCATGTCTGATTTCCTTTTGTAAAATTACAAATGGTGGGAGATAACCAGCATCGCTAGCTGTGTTGAAGAAATTGGAATAGACATCCCCAGAAAATAGAAGGGATGGAATGGGTTTGCCGAATCGTGGGTGCTTTTTGATTTCCTTATCTAATTGGGAATCACTTACTATTTGATCCATCAAATCTGCATGACCAGCTTTCTTATAGACCATAAATTCTCTTCTCCTCTCAACTTCTTACATATATTTTCTTTATTCGCTACTTCCCTCCCATAATCCTTCGATTAAAATTGATTTTTCCATAAGTTTTTTAAACTAGTTTCCTAAGAAGTGTTATAATCATTGTTATATTTAAAAAATTAAGATATTAGTATTGTTTCATAATGGAGGGATCAAATGAATTCGCAAGTAGCAGTAATGTCCTCCCCAAGGATAAAAGGCATTTTTTTAGTGCTGATTGCGGCGACATTTTGGGGTGTTTCAGGAACTGTCGCTCAATACTTATTTCATCAACAAGGATTTAGTACCAACTGGCTAGTTGTTAACAGGCTGATTTTTTCAGGTTTTGGTTTGTTATTTTTTTCTCATACGGTGGGGAAACAGAATATCTGGACCATTTGGAAAGATAGACAGGATATCTTCCGCCTAGTAATCTTTGGTGTTATTGGCATGTTTGGCGTTCAATATACATATTTCGCTGCCATCGAACAAGGAAATGCAGCAACGGCAACCGTTTTGCAGTACCTGGCACCAGTGATCATTGTCTGTTATTTAAGTTTTCGTGCAAAGGAATTACCCAAAATACATGAAGTAATTGCGATTGGATTAGCCATCTTCGGAACCTTTCTACTTGTGACGAAGGGTAATATCCATTCACTCTCTATTTCATCCTCTGCCTTTACATGGGGAATTCTATCTGCTTTTGCACTCGCTTTTTATACACTCTATCCTGGAAGTTTGTTGAATAAATGGGGGTCGCTTCTTACTGTTGGCTGGGGAATGATGATCGGTGGGATTGGCTTTAGCTTGATTCATCCTCCATGGAAGTTTCAAGGCCATTGGAGTTTAACGTCCTTTCTAGCTGTAGTTTTTGTGATTATTTTCGGAACATTAATCGCCTTTTTTTGTTTTATGGAAAGTCTGAAATACATTCGTGCTTCTGAAGCAAGTCTTCTTGCTTGTGTCGAGCCATTGTCAGCGGCCTTTTTAGCCGTAGCCTGGCTCCAAGTATCTTTCGGGCCCGCCGAATGGATTGGGTCAATTTCAATTATTTCAACTATATTTATTTTATCTGCTGTTAAACGGTAATCATAGCTATAAAAATGGTGCCTGACACCACTAAATAAATAAAAGAAGCAGACCTACAAAGGCCTGCTTTCATATTTACTCACCTAAATCAACGTTATGGTACACTTGTTGAACGTCTTCTAGGTCTTCTAATACATCAATCATTTTCTCGAATTTAGCTTGTGCGTCTTCAGGAAGGGCAATCTCATTTTGCGCAAGCATCGTTATTTCAGCCACAGTAAAATCAGTAATCCCCGCATTTTTGAATGCTTCCTGTACGGCATGGAATTGTTCTGGCTCAGCATAAACAATCACCGACTCATCTTCTTCAATGATGTCTCGTACATCAACATCTGCTTCCATCAACAATTCAAGTACATCGTCCGCCGATTTTCCTTCGACGCCGATAACAGCGGTCGCATCAAACATATATGCAACTGATCCACTTACTCCCATGTTTCCGCCGTTTTTACCAAATGCAGCACGTACATCGGAAGCCGTGCGGTTCACGTTGTTTGTCAGTGCATCAACAATAACCATCGACCCGTTTGGACCGAAGCCTTCATATCGAAGTTCAGAATAGCTTTCCTCAGAACCGCCTTTAGCTTTTTCAATTGCTCGGTCAATAATGTGTTTGGGTACATTGTATGTTTTTGCACGCTCTAAAACAAATTTTAAAGCTTGATTCGATTCAGGATTTGGTTCACCCTGTCTAGCAGCTACATAGATTTCAACCCCAAATTTCGCATAAATACGACTTGTATTTGCATCCTTTGAAGCTTTCTTTTCTTTAATATTGTTCCACTTACGTCCCATTATGAACACTCTCTTTCCGCTTTTGAATCTACACAAAATTATTAATATGAAACTAGATCTACTTCAAGACATGTTCCATATAATAATTAAGTGTTCATTACTTATTTGATTGATTCTATCATTGACAAATAATATTATACATTAATTGCATCATTTGTTAAGAGTCTATTACTTAAATTCAGTTAAGAAATTGCGTTTAGTATAGATTAAATGAAAAAAAGAGGTCGAAACCAATGAGTTTCGACCTCTTATTAGCATTAGATGATTAAACCAGCATTTGAAACAGAGTACTATCTTTATTGACCTCGCGATATAAAAATCCCTTCGCTTTGATTCGTTCAATCAACGGGGAGTAATCTTCTTTATCCTTGAGTTCAATTCCAACCAAGGCTGGACCTGTTTCTCGATTATTCTTTTTCGTATATTCAAAATGGCTAATATCATCGTTTGGTCCAAGGACATCATCCAAAAACTCACGTAACGCACCAGGGCGTTGCGGGAATTGGACAATAAAATAATGTTGCAGTCCTTCATAAATTTTTGAGCGCTCTTTGATTTCCTGCATCCGACCAATATCATTGTTACCGCCACTTACGATACAGACCACCGTTTTGCCCTTAATTTCATCTGCATACATATCCAAGGCTGCTACAGAAAGGGCTCCAGTCGGCTCCACAACGATGGCATTTTCATTGTATAACGATAATAATGTCGTGCAAACCTTTCCTTCCGGAACAACAAGAATATCATCAACGATTTCTTTGCAGATGCTAAAGGTCATTGATCCCACCGTCTTCACAGCTGCACCATCCACAAACGGGTCAATTTCTTTTAAGGTTGTCACTTCCCCTTTTAAAAATGATTCCTTCATGCCTGGTGCACCTTGTGGCTCCACACCAATTAATTGCGTTTCTGGAGAATAGTGCCTTAAATACGTGCCAACCCCAGACAAAAGCCCTCCTCCGCCAATTGCGGCAAACAGATAGTCAATTTTTTCAGGGCAATCATTAAGCAGTTCAACGGCAACCGTCCCTTGTCCAGCAATCACATCGGGATCATCAAAGGGATGAATAAATGTCCGATTTTCCTCTTGACTGCATTCCCTTGCTTTTTCATAAGCATCGTCAAAGGTATCCCCAACCAAAACAATCTCAACATCATCTTTACCCCAAAATTTAACTTGTTTTACCTTTTGCTTTGGTGTTGTACTTGGCATAAAGATTTTCCCATGAATATTTAAGAGATGACAAGAATAAGCAACCCCCTGCGCATGGTTTCCTGCACTTGCACAGATAATTCCATTCTTTAACTCATCTTCATTAAGTTTCTTAATACGATTATATGCCCCGCGGATTTTAAAGGAACGAACGCTTTGTAAATCCTCTCGTTTTAAGTAGACATGGCAGCCGTATCGTTCTGACAACAAGTGATTGTATTGCAGGGGAGTTGGCGAAATAACATCCTTAATGGTATGGCTGGCAATAATAATATCCTCCACATTAAACACTTTCTTATCAACTTGTTGATTCATCTTCCTTTTCCCTCCTAATTTTTTGCATCCATAAAGAAATTTTAATAAGAATAAATACATTTTTTAAACACAAAAAACTCGCCCCCATAGTATAGGGACGAGTTAACTCGCGATACCACCCTACTTCCGCAACAAACAAACACTGCGGCTCTCGATCAACGTACCATTCTAAGTACGTGTTCCATTGTAACGGCGGAATTTCCGGTCTAGCTTACTTAACAGTTTCAGCTACACATCTCCGAGATGATCTTCGAATACGTCCTGACATCGACTTTCAGCAACTGTCGACTCTCTGTAGAACAAGGGCTTAATCTACTCTTCTCATCATTGATTCATCTTCAATTTTTATAAGGGTACCACTGAAAAAATAACCTGTCAATATTTTTTGACTATTTTAATTATTTTGTCAATTATAAAGCGCTTACATTGCTTTTAGCTGCTTTTTACCTATTTCATTACCTTAATTTTCAAATTTTATTTCGCCGGCGATTATTGTCATATCAATCTCAGTTTGGAATAGTTCGTCAGGATTCTCCATTGTAAATAAATTATTAGAATAAACCGTTAGATCCGCTAGCTTACCTTTTGAAATCGTCCCTTTAAGATTTTCTTCATTGGTAGCGAATGCACCCCCAATTGTAAAAAGCTTAACGGCTTCAAGCATTGAGAGTTTCTCTTTGGCATTCCAGCCTTTATGAAGATCGCCAGGAGTTCTACGGGTAACCGCAGCATGAATACCAAGCAGAGGGTCTATAGGTTCCACGGGTGCATCGGAACCGCCGGCACACAAAACGCCCGATTCAAGTAACGTTTTCCATGCATATAAATATGGCTCCCTCTTTTCGCCTACTCTTTCTTTCACCCATGGATAATCACCTACCACGAACCTTGGTTGAATATCAGCAATCCGGCTCATATCTACTAAACGCCGAATTAGATCATTCCGAACCAGGGATGTGTGAATAATCCGATCACGGTAGTCCACTTTTGGAAATTGATCCAGTATATCTAGAACATTTTCTAACGCCTTGTCGCCAATCGTATGGACAGCTAGTGGCATGGCCTGTTCTCGTACCTCTTTAACCACTTGATAAAGGGTTTCTTGGTCATACATGGCATCTCCAAACTGACTCGGGTTATCGTGATAGGGCTCTGATAGGAGCGCCGTTCTTCTCCCAAATGCTCCATCAGCAAAAATTTTTATCGCTCCTATTTGTAGTTTGTCATTTCCATAGCCTGCATACATTCCTCTTTCTTTCAATTGATTAAGATAGGGGTAATCAATGAGCAGATTACAGCGTAAACCTTGGCCTTCCTGGTTAATTAATTCATCATACATTTTATACGTGGAATCCAAACCGCCTAAATAAGCAGGATCATTGGTATGTACACTTGTTAGCCCCTTCTTCACCGCAAATTGCATCGCTTGCTGTAAGCCATTCTTTAACTCTTGATAGGTTCGTTCCGGTATGTATTTTGTTATCAGCTGGGAAGCCGATTCGAGCAGCATCCCTGTCGGCTTTTTGGTAATCGGATCAAGTACAACTGTTCCGCCAGTTGGAATATGAATCTCCGGATAATACTGACTCATTTCAAGTGCCTTGCTATTCACTAAAAATGCATGGTGACAAATCCGTTTTAGATAAACAGGACAGTGCGGTGCAACAACGTCTAACTCATCTATGGTAGGAATAGTTCCTTCTGTAAAGAGATTTTCATCCCAGCCCATTCCGACAAGCCACTTTCCAGGCGCAACGGTATTTGCCTTTTCCCTAATTTTATCAAGCATTTCGCTTTTTGATTTTACACCGGTTAAATCAAGGTCTAAAAAGTTGAACGCCACACCAGAAAGATGCAGGTGGCTATCAGTCAATCCGGGCGTAACCATTTTCCCCTGTAAATCAATAATGTTTGACCCATTTCTTCCCCATTGTAGGATCATTTCGTGGTGAGACCCTATATCTATGATTCTACCATTCTCAACGACAACAGATTCCACTACTGGTTGATTCGCGTCCAAAGTATAGATTGTCCCATTTGTAAAAATTGACTTTGTCATAATATTCTCCCTTTCCTTCATTATATTTCAGTTTTACCATATTGAAAAAAATGTGTAAAACTAATATGTTATGGAATTAAAAAAGGAGGTAAGCCAGATTCAATCTTCTTTAGAGATAGAATCTGGAAATTACGACCAAATCGAACCCTATTAATATAAAGATGCTGCCCCTTTTTGATAAACGGATTTTCCGCCCATAAATGTCTCCACTACCTGTATTTCATCAATCTTCTCAGGGCTCATTTCAAAGATATCTTGGTCAAGTATAATAAAATCGGCATGATATCCTAGTGCCAGCTGTCCAACCTTCGGAATGCGGGTAATTTCTTGAGCGGCCCTAGTATAAAGAATGATAGCTGTCTCTAAATCTACTTTTTGTTCTTGCCCCGTGTCCGTCCCATCATACGCCAGGCGTGTAACAGCAGCTTTAATTCCTACAAACGGACTAACCGGATCGGCCCATGCGGTCGCAGGTGCATCAGATGAAAAGGCAACCTTGATTCCTGCTTCTAGCATTGACTTTACAGGATAGGTCTTCTTTGTTCGATCGGCACCAAGGTTATTATGGTAGCTTTCAATTTCTGCAAACAAGAAGATTGGCTGGGTAACAAACGCAATTCCTGTTTCGGCTGCACGCTTTAAGGCTTGCGGACTGGGCATCGCCGCGTGTTCAATCCTGATCGAAGGGGCATCTTTTAGCCAGCCTTGTTTACCATAAAATGTGTCAACAATTAAATCAATTGCCTGCTCACCCATGGCATGGACAACCAGCTGAACATTATTTTGTTCTGCTGCCTCTGCTGCCGCCAATAATTCTTCAGCGGTGGTCATTTGAATCCCATAATTCTTTCCCTCACCTAAGAAAGGTGGATTCACCCATGCGGTTTGGCCGGATACACTGCCATCTGAGAATAACTTAACCCCGCCAATATGGATTTGGTTTTCATTGCAAGTTTTATAGGTTTCAAAAATTGGTTGTTTCTTTAAATCTTCCCAAATATAGTAGAGTACTGTCCGTTGCTTTAGTCCTTTTTTGACTGCATCATTATACATTTCCAAATAATCAGTTGGTTCCGTTCTGCCCATTGCATCGGTGATCGCTGTAATTCCATGGGAGAGCAGCACATTACTTAACTCGGCAAGTATTTCAGCGTTCTCTTCGAGTGTTTTCACAGGCATAATCCGAGTGACAAGGTCCTTGGCATTTTCGCGTAAAATGCCAGTTGGTTCACCGTCTTCATCTCGGTCAATCTGACCACCTGGCACTTCAGGTGTATCCCTTGTAATTCCTGCTAATTCCAAAGCCTTGCTGTTTACTACGACAATATGTGCACACGTGCGTGTAATAATAATAGGAACGTCTGCTGCAGCTTGATCTAAATCCCAGCGTGTGGGTGAACGTCTTTCCAGCAACTTTCCTTCATCATATCCCCAGCCTTCAACCCATTTATCCTTCCCTTGAGCACCTCGCAAACTTCTAACCTCTTTAATTAAATCTTCAATGGAATGAATAAGCGGAGGCGTACAAGCTATATGCTTGGATGCATTAGCAAGGTACAATGGGTGTAGATGAGCATCGATTAAGCCTGGCAGCACTCTTCGGCCCTGGAGATCGACACATTCACCTTCAATTTTTTCTAAATCAGTTTGGCTGCCCATCCATGCTACCTTACCATCACGAACGATCATCGCGGTTGCATGCGGTTTATCAGGATTAGCTGTAAAAATCTTTCCATTAATATAGGTACACTCAGTCTTTTTATTGATAGTCATCGATTTCTCTTACTCCCTTTCTGAAAATCTAGCAAGTTACATTGATTGTATAATTTATCAGTTACGCACTTAAATCCATTCCTATGTCATTTTTTCGAGCAGCTGCCCTATGAAGCAGTGCTCCTCCAATAAATCCGATGATTGCTGGTAGAAGCCATGCGAACCCCTTGCTGCTTAACGGGATCATTGATATCAAATCATTAGCAAGCTTTATATTTAATCCATAGGCTCCTAACATTTCAAATAAGCTAACTAAAACTGTTAACAAGACCGCCCCCTTGTATGCCCCTGCATTTGGGATATATTTACGGAAGACGCCAAGGAATACTATTACAATCGATACTGGATAGAGTCCCAAGAAAAGTGGAAGCGCGAAGTTAATAATTTTTTCGACCCCAAGCAGGCCTACTGAAACTCCACAAATACAAATGACTAGCACCCAAATACGATAGCTTACTTTATTTTTGGTCAATTGACTGAGGAAATCGGCAATCGACGCCGTAATCCCAATCGCCGTTGTAAGGCAGGCTAAGGCAACAGCAACAGCCAAGAAAATCGTTCCATAATCTCCTAGTAAACGATGAACAAGTCCCGTTAAAAGAGCAGTACTCTCAATATCTTTCGGGAATAGACCTGCACCTGTAGCACCAATATAAAGTAAGCCACCGTAAACAATTATTAGACCCACACCTGCGATGATCGTACCATTAATCGCAACTTTCCTAACGTTGGCAGAGTCCTTATACCCTCTGTTAACAACAGCTCCGATAAATACTGAGGCACAAAGTAGACCAGTAAAAAGGTCACCCGTCTGATAGGCACCAGTAAAAGCATTAGAAAATGAGTTTGGAAGTTTTGTATCAATCGGTGCTGCAACTGGATCGAATGTACCTTTAAAGATGATGAATAATAAAATAACTAATAAGCCAGGTGTCAGCACTTTTCCAACTTTATCGATAAGATTTGATCGGTCATTGGCAAAATAATAATTAAGGGCAAAGAAGATAATCATTGTTCCAACCGCAGGAAAATGCGGAAATAGTGTATGAACGCCTATTTCATGAGTGGTAGCAGCCGTTCGAGGGACGGAAACGACCATGGCAACACCTAACATACACAGAATATTGTAAACTTTATAAAACCATGGACTAATTGGGTTGGTTAAGACTTCAAATTTCCCTTCAGCATTTAAAACAGCAATAAGTCCAAGTAAGGGCAGGATAATTCCAGTAAGAACAAAACCTGCTAGAGCAGTTGGCCAATCTGTCCCGGAAACAAACCCGATCGATGGCGGGAAAATTAAATTCCCAGCCCGAAAAATACGGCGAAAAAGGCAAAACCAAAAATGAGACTGTCACGGTAAATCTTGTTTGTTTTCATACGATGCACTCCTTTAATTACTGAAATCCTTTACAATGGTTAGAATTTAACCAATCGTGCAATCCCTTGTGAATATTTAGAATTTATAAAAAAATGCACGTTATTTAATATAATGCAATTATTGTGCCAATTTTTTAAAAACCAATTGACAATTTTGTGAAGCTTTCGAATAAACCTTATAAATCCTCTATTAACGACAATAAATTTTTAAAGAAATATTAATAATTATTACACTTTTCTTGAAAGTTTTTCGGTATAAATCAAACTGAGAAACGATAATTGTAAAAATTTTTTTATTTCGTAAAAATATTTTTACCATAAATAAAAGATCAAGGATCTTTCTTTTTAGTGTAAAAATTTTTACTTATTCGTAAAGTATTTTTAGCGACAAGTAACTAGTTTTTCATTTGAATCAAAAAAACAGCCACAGATTTTATACAATCCGTGGCCGTCCCATTTTGTTTTTCATTGATATCACATGACCGTTTATCCTAGTTGGTACTTTTCGATTTTATATTTTAATAGTTGTTTCGATAGACCCAATTGTTTGGCCGTTTCTGTTAATTTTCCATTCTTGCTGCTTAGTTCTTTCATTATTAGCTCCTTTTCAAATTTTTCTACCGCTTCTTTTAAGGATTCGATCTTATTATCCATTTGATCACTTGGAGGAGATTGGTTATATTCCCTCATTCTTTTTGGAATATCTTCTAACGTGATATGATTGGTAGAAACATTATTATATGCCGTTTCAACCGCATTTTTTAATTCTCTTATATTCCCCGGCCAAGGATACCGATTAAAACATTCAATAACCTCAGGCTGACACCCTTCAATATAAATATTCATATTATTGTTATAAAAATCGATATAATATTCGAGCAGCTTTTCTATATCTTCTTTTCGCTCCGCTAAGGTGGGTAAATCAATCTGGACAACTCCCAATCGATAAAAAAGATCCTCTCTTAACCGTTTTTCTGCAACTAAAACATCTGGGTCCTCATTCGTTGCTGAAATCACTCGAATATCGACACTAATATTTTTATCTCCACCTATTCTTCTAATAACCTTTTCTTCAATAGCTTTAAGAAGTTTTACTTGAAGATAAAAATCTAAGGAATTAATCTCATCTAAAAACAATGTGCCGCCTTCAGCTTGTTCGAATAATCCTGGCATAGCGATAGCACCAGTAAAACTCCCTTTTACCGTGCCAAACAAAGTACTTTCTAATAGGTTCGGCGGAACCGCACCACAGTTTAGTGAAATAAATGGTCCTCCATAACGATCGCTCAAATTATGGATCGACTGTGCAATCATTTCTTTTCCTGTGCCTGTTTTACCGTTGATCAATACAGTTGAGTTTGTCATAGCAATTTTTTTAATTTTATTTTTAATTGCTTCCATCTTTGGATTTACACTAATGATATTATCAATGGTGTAGATGGTATTGTTTCTTCGATAAACCTTATGACTTGCAAATTTGTCCAAGGATTGGATGTTTTCTTTTGTATAAAAGTGTTTTGAGAATTCAATTGCCCCGATTATTTTTTCATTATCTTTGATTGGATAGGTAGAATTTATCGTAACAAAAAGATTTCCATTTTTCATGATTAGTTCTTGTTTTACATTGCATACCGCTTTTCCATTTTTTAAAACGTTCATAATGGTACTATTTTCATGCGAAAGGTTCATATAAGAGGAGGTTATATGCTTTCCCATAAATTCTTCAGGTCTAAGGCCGATTTCTTTTAGTACATTTAAATCCGCTAAATCATTAAAGATAATAATCCCATTTTCATCTACAACTAAAACATTGTCATAATCTGTTAATTGCTGAAAATCCTTCAAATTAATATTCAAAATTCAACCTCCTATCCCAAGGCTTAATCATTATATATACAATATTTTACCATTAGGCGGCACTCATGCAAAAACTCTTTCCAAATGAACGGAAAGAGTTTTTTAAAAGTATATCGATTTTCTTAATCAGATCCTGTAATTAACAAATCATCTTGGATGGTTGCTAGGACTGTTTGAGTATTAACTTCTTGGCCCTTCTTAATAGGTAAAGATGTGATATACCCGCTGATCCCGATCGAAATCTCTTCAATTCTACCGTTCTGGGATTTAATTAATAACAGTTTTTCCCACTCATATACATGGTCGTTTTCCTCTGTTAAAACAGTTTCCACGATCCCAGAACACGGACTGAAAATAACTTCTTCCACCACTACTGACAATTTTTGTCACTCCTTTTTTAATTTCGTACAGTCATAGAACAGATAGAGATTTTTCCGTCCATCCTTGTAGGGAGATTTCAATCATTTAAAGATTACTCTACTCCTTTTATACCCATCCTCTGAAACGAGAGGCCTCAGCAACTTTCTTTATTCCAACCATATAAGCTGCTAAACGCATGTCTACTTGATGTGTTTTAGAAGTTTGATAGATATTATCAAACGAGCTAACCATTACCTTCTTAAGCTTTTCTTCTACTTCTTCCTCGGTCCAATAATAACCTTGATTATTTTGCACCCATTCAAAATAAGAAACAGTTACCCCGCCTGCGCTTGCAAGGATGTCAGGAACAAGGATAATACCACGCTCTGTAAGAATCTTTGTTGCCTCAAGTGTTGTTGGCCCATTCGCTGCTTCCACAACAATCGCTGCTTTAATGTTGGCAGCATTTTTGGCTGTGATTTGGTTCGAGATAGCTGCCGGCACAAGAATATCACACTCTAATTCAAGTAGCTCTTGGTTTGTGATCGTATTTTTAAATAGTTGCGAGAATGTGCCGAAGCTATCCCTTCGATCAAGCAAGTAATTAATATCAAGTCCGTTTGGATCGTATATAGCGCCATACACATCGGATACAGCCACAACTTTAGCCCCTGCATCATGCATAAATTTGGCCAAATAACTTCCGGCATTCCCAAAGCCTTGAATGACTACACGGGCTCCTTGCAACTGTTTCCCTATTTTCTTGACTGCTTCTTCAATACAGATTGTTACACCACGGGCAGTCGCTGTTTCACGACCTTGAGAACCTCCAAGGACGATTGGTTTCCCGGTAATAAATCCTGGTGAATCAAATTCACGTAAACGGCTGTACTCATCCATCATCCATGCCATAATTTGTGAATTCGTATAAACATCTGGTGCTGGAATGTCTTTTGAAGGTCCCACGATTTGGCTGACCGCACGAACATAGCCGCGGCTTAAACCTTCAAGCTCTCTAAAGGACATATTTCGCGGATCACAAATGATTCCGCCTTTACCGCCGCCATATGGAAGATTCGTGATTCCACACTTTAAGCTCATCCAAATGGACAACGCTTTTACTTCTTCTTCATCCACTTCAGGATGGAAACGGACGCCGCCTTTAGTTGGGCCGACCGCATCATTATGCTGGGAGCGATAGCCCGTAAAAATTTTGACAGAACCATCATCCATTTTTACAGGAATGCGGACTGTTAACAATCTAATCGGTTCTTTTAATAATTCATACATTTCGCTATTATAGCCCAATTTTGATAATGCTTGTTGAATAATCGTTTGGGTTGAATTGAATAAATTTAATGATTCTTGTTCTTTTTGTTGTTCCTTTTCCATTTCAGTTACTATCGCTTTAACAGACATGACTGACACCCCGTCGTATAATAGATTATTAGCTTGTTAATTTAAAAATTAACTTAAAACTGTTTTGATTTTTTCAAAAGCCCAATCGATTTCTTCTTTAGTAATAGTAAGCGGTGGTGCAAAACGAATAACAGTGTCATGTGTTTCTTTACATAATAAGCCTGTTTCTTTTAACTGCTCACAATAAGGTCTTGCCGCTTCAGTAAGTTCAACTCCGATAAATAATCCTCGGCCTCTTATTGTTTTAATTTTTGGATTATCGATAGATTGTAATTGTTCAAAGAAGTATTTACCTAATTCAAGCGAACGTTCGGCTAGTTTTTCTTCTTCAATTACATCCAAGGCTGCAAGCGATACTGCGCAAGCAAGTGGATTTCCACCAAACGTTGAACCGTGGGAACCTGGATTGAATACGCCTAATACATCAGAATTAGCAACAACACAAGATATTGGGAACACACCGCCGCCTAGTGCTTTACCTAGGATCAACATGTCAGGGTTCACATCTTCCCAATCACATGCAAACATTTTTCCAGTACGTGCCAAGCCTACTTGAATCTCATCAGCAATGAATAATACTTTGTTTTCTTTACATAAATCAAATGCCGCTTTCAAAAATCCTTCTGGTGGTAAAATAATTCCTGCTTCACCTTGAATTGGCTCGATTAAAAATGCTGCTGTGTTTGGTGTGATCGCTGCTTTCAATGCTTCGAGGTCACCGTAAGGAATTAAATTGATTCCAGGCAGCATCGGACCAAAACCACGCTTATATTCCGGATCAGATGATAAGGAAACGGCACCCATTGTACGGCCGTGGAAATTCCCTACGCAGGCAATAATTTCTGCTTGATTTTCAGCAATCCCTTTTACATCATAACCCCAGCGACGTGCTGCTTTTAGTGCCGTTTCAACAGCTTCTGCTCCAGTATTCATTGGGAGTGCCATATTTTTATTGGTTAACTGACAAATTTTCTCGTACCATGGACCAAGTTGATCATTATGAAAAGCACGGGATGTAAGCGTTACTTTATCGGCTTGGTCTTTCAATGCTTGAATAATTTTTGGATGACGATGTCCTTGGTTAACAGCAGAATAAGCGCTTAGCATATCCATGTAACGATTACCTTCTGGACTTTCCACCCAAACTCCTTCTGCCTTTGCAATAACGATTGGCAGTGGATGATAGTTATTTGCACCAAATTTATCTGTTTGTTCAATGATTTGATTTGTTTTAGTTGTCTCAGTTACTGTCATTATAGTTCCTCCTTCAAATTTCCTCGACAGGTTGAATAAAATCCACCTATCGAGGCATCTAAGCTGTAGTTTTTATAGCGTTTCAGATGTTGTTTTAGCCTGCATGTGAAGCAATAAATATTCAGGACCGCCTGCTTTGGAATCTGTACCCGACATATTAAATCCGCCAAACGGTTGATAACCAACAATCGCACCCGTACAAGTTCTGTTAAAATAAAGATTCCCCACGTGGAATTCTTCACGTGCCCGTTCAATATGCTCACGATTATTCGAAATTAGTGCCCCTGTTAAACCATAGTCCGTGTTATTAGCAATGGTCATCAAATGATCAAAATCACGGGCTTTACTAATACCTAAAACTGGACCAAAGATTTCTTCCTGCATGATGCGTGCATTTTCATCTAAATCAGCGAAAATTGTAGGCTGAATGAAATAACCCTTAGAATCATCGCCTTCTCCGCCAGTCATAAGCTTGCCTTCTTGCTTGCCAACTTCAATATAATTCATGATTTTTTTGAAGGATCTGTCATCAATAACAGGTCCCATATAAGAATTTGCATCTTCAGGGTTGCCAAGAGTTAGTGTTTTTGTTAAAGCAACCACCTTCTCAAGTACGACATCATAGACATCCTGATGAATAACTGCACGAGATCCTGCCGAACATTTTTGACCTGAAAATCCGAAAGCAGAATAGACAATACTTGCTGCTGCTAAATCTAAATCCGAATCATTATCTACTACCACGGTATCCTTACCACCCATTTCAGCAATAACACGTTTGATCCATTTTTGTCCTGGATGAACCTTGGCAGCACGTTCATTAATGCGGCAGCCAACTTCGCGAGAACCGGTAAAGGATACGAAGCGAGTTTTTGGATGATCAACAAGGTAATCACCAATTTGAGCGCCACTTCCTGGCACAAAGTTTAAAACGCCTTTTGGAAGTCCAGCTTCCTCCATTAACTCAACGAATTTTGCAGCAACCACTGGTGTAGAGTTAGCTGGCTTTAGAAGAACTGTATTCCCAGATACGATGGCTGCGATTGTTGTTCCTGCCATAATCGCTAATGGGAAGTTAAAAGGTGAAATGATAATCCCCACACCTAGTGGAATATAATTATATTGATTGTATTCTCCGTCACGGCTTTGTACTGGTGAGCCCTCTTTCAATCTCAGCATTTGACGGCCATAATATTCGATGAAGTCAATTGCTTCTGCTGTATCGGCATCTGCTTCTTTCCATGGCTTTCCGGCTTCCTTGACAAGATAAGCAGAAAACTCATGTTTCCGGCGGCGCATAATTGCAGCTGCCTTGAATAAAATATTGGCACGATGTTCAGGCTTCCATGTTTTCCATGTTTCAAATGTGGTTAATGCAGCATGCATAGCTCTTTCTGCTAACTCTTGATCAGCCATGGAAACTCTACCAATGATTTCTTCTGTATTTGCTGGATTAATAGAGATAATTTTTTCTTCTGTTGTAATTGATTCCCCTCCAATTACAACTGGATAATCCTTTCCTAACTGCGATTGAACGTAGGCAAGAGCATCTTGAAAAGCTAGTTTATTTTTTTCATCTTCAAAGTTTGTAAATGGTTCATGTTTATACGATTTCAATTGTTTGTTCCCCCTTGTTTGTTTGTTACAGTTAATTACTATGCAAGTTCCGCGCCAACATTAATTTTGCATAAATAAAGGATTTTCGGTTCAATTAGTGCAAAAATATTTTGCGCAAAATATATAATTAATTGAAAATAGCAAAAAAAATTTGCGTTTTAAAAAATCAATACTTAAATAGGTGCATACAAATTGTTTTAATCGAATGAGCAAAAAGAGTTCAATTGGAAATGAATAAATACATATTAGACATCTTGTCTTTGATTTCATGATATATTTAGATTAATAGAAAGATAATTCAGTTTTTTATAAGGAGAGATTATTATGTTTATTCCTTACAAAGGTATTTCCCCAGATGTTCATGAATCAGTATTTGTTGCACCTGGCGCTTATTTAATCGGTGATGTAAGAATTGGTAAGGATTCATCTGTCTGGTTTAATGCGGTATTACGTGGAGATGACGGGCCAATTATCATCGGTGAACGCTGCAGTATTCAAGACAATTCAACGATTCATTTATTCGAAGGATTTCCTGTCGAAATTGCTGATGATGTGACAATTGGCCATAATGTTATTTTGCATGGCTGTAAGGTTGGTAAGCGATGTATTATTGGAATGGGTTCAACGCTTTTAGACAATGTAGAAGTTGGCGAGGATTGTATTATAGGAGCCAATACGCTGCTATCTGGAGGTATTAAAATTCCCCCTCGCTCACTCGTGTTGGGTTCTCCAGGAAGGGTGGTCCGCGAAATTACTCAGAAGGACCTGGACTTGTTACAAATGTCCAGCGAGCACTATGTTCAAAGGGGAAAAGAGTTTAGGGAAATACTTAAATAAACCTAAGAATAAAAAAGAGGTGCCTGACACCAAAAATTGCTGGGTGTCAGGCACCATGAAGTGTAAAACTATTTACTCTCACTTAAAGCAGTTGTTTTAGCAGGAATGACAAAGCTGAGTACAATCGTAATTAAGCTCAAACAAAGGGCATAAAGAAATACGTTTTTCATTCCAATAACGATGCTTGCAGCCTGATTGATTATGAGTCCCATGATGGTGACTCCGATTGATGTCCCAATGTTTTTTAGAAACATTTGCAGCGAAGTGGACATGCCTTTGATATGGGATTCAGCAAATTCTTGGGAAGCGATCGTTCCAACCGCAAATAATAAGCCAAATGAAACGCCCTGGATAGTTAAGATTAGAAACAGACCAATATAAGATAAATCAGTGATGAATAGGTATAATGCTAAGCCTGAAGCAGTTGTGATGAAGCTTCCGATGATAAATAAGCTTTTATATCCATAGCGTATAATCCACTTCCCTGCCGGGGTACTGCCAAACATCCAGCCCACCGCAATACTGAGAAGAATTAGTCCACTTTTATAAATACTCATATCATTTCCTTCTTGAAGATACAATGGAATAAAGTTGGATGTTCCAAAAAAGGACAGACAGTAAAATAACATGAAAAGGTTAGTCATTAGGATTCCTTTGTTTTTAAACAATGATACTGGCAAGAACGGATGTGCTTCTTTCCTCTCCACCAATATGAAGACAATCAAACCGATAATTCCAAGGATAATGTACCAAATAGAATTTTTTACATTCGTAGATAACAATAATAGCGTAATCGAAATCCCAAATAAGAAGAAACCTTTGTAGTCGATATGGGTCTTTTTAAATTCGATTTTTTCCTTATAAGGAATCATACAAAGAACCGTTGCAATTCCAATGGGAATATTGATAAAGAAGATCCATCTCCACGTTAGTGCTTCGACAAAGAAGGAACCCAATACAGGTCCAACGATGGATGAAATTGCCCATATGCTGCTAAAGACCGCTTGAATTTTCCCGCGGTTTTCTATCGTAAACAAATCACCTACGATGATCATGGAGAGTGGGATCATCCCGCCTGCCCCTATTCCTTGGACACCTCTAAAAATAATCAGGATACTAATGGAATTGGCCATTCCACAGAGAATCGAACCTAGGGTAAATATTGAAACAGCGATAATTAACAGCTTTTTCCGACCATACATATCAGATAATTTCCCGTAAAGCGGGACCGTAACCGTACTTGCTAACATATAGACAACAAATATCCAAGCAAACAGCTCCATCCCTCCAAGCTGTTTCACTATGGTGGGACTTGCCGTTTGCATAATATTTGCATCAAGTGCTGATATTAGGGTAGATATTACAAGACCCCAAAACACATACCTATTCTTTTTCATACATTCCTCCGACACAGTTAAATTAAAATTCCTTATACTTTTGATGAACATAACAAAATAGTTAAAAAAAGAACTTCTCTAAGCATTTGTTTAGATTGTAACGAACCCACAATTCCTCTCCTAATCTCTTTCATCTAACTCTATTATGATATTTTATCATTTTTTCAAGTAAATAGAATAAGCCATTCGTTATGAATGGCTCACTTCCATCTTCAATAATGGCTGAGTAATTGTTGGTAAAATTATTTCAATGGTGGTTCCTTCGTTAATTTTACTGTAAATGTTTAGTTCCCCATTATGGCCTTCGATAATTTTGTAGCAAGTCATTAGGCCAAGACCTGTTCCCTTTTCCTTCGTGGTATAAAATGGTTCCCCTAGAGTAGAGATCCGTTCCTCCGGAATCCCAACCCCCTGATCAATGATTTGTACCGAAATTTTCCCATCTTCTTTTTTCATAACGTATACATTAATATTTCCGCCTTTAGGCATTGCTTCAATCGCATTCTTAAGTAGGTTTAGAAAAACTTGTTTTAGTTGATTTTCTTCGCAGCTAATCAACGGCAAATCATTGTCAAAATCCACAAAGATTTGAACATTATTTAAAAGAGACTGGTTGTTAATTAAGGTGACAACATCCTTTAATAACATCTTTATATCCCGTGTCATATAAACGGCAGCTGTCGGTTTGGCAAGCACGAGGAACTCCCCGACGATATCATTAATCCGGTCAAGCTCTGTTAACAGAATATCAAAGTATTCCTCTTTCCTAGTGCTGGTCCTTAAGAGTTGGATAAAACCTTTTATAGATGTGAGTGGATTTCGTATTTCATGGGCTATACCTGCGGCCATTTGGCCTAATAATGCCAATTTTTCAGACTTTTGAAGTAGACGTTCTGTTTCTTCCATTTTTTCAGTAATATCCTTGCCAATGGACAACACTGCATCTTTTCCCCCAAAAACGATAAACAAGGAAGATACTTCAAAGAAAAAGGATGTCCCATCCAAACGCTTTGCTTTGTATTCGATGGTGTTTACGGGCTGCTTTTCTTTCTTTATTTGTTTAAAACGTTCAAGCAAACGACTTTTATAGTCTGGAATAATAAATTCAAAAATGGATTTCCCCATTACATCTTCTAGTTTGGTAGCACCAATCATTTTCATGGCAGACTTATTTACATATAAAAACCTATGATTACTCGTAATATAGACGGGTGCAGGCAATGAATCTATTAACTTCTTATAGCTCTCCTCACTAGCACGTGCTTTTTTTTCATAATAGCGTGCTTTATCATATTGCCAACCCACTCCCCATGCAATAAGGGTAAAAAGAAAAAAGTCTATCGAAAAAAAAGGATGATGATCGTAAATCTTTTGGTAACTGCTATATAAAACCGAAATCAGCACCAGGATAATTTGACCCGATTTATTCATTATTCCGCCCTCTTAATTAGGTATATTTAGTTATGCAATTCTACATAATTATATTTAATCCTTCATAAAAATCAATTAATTATTATTATGGAGAGAAAAAGAAAAAAAAGCCATCAAATTTCAATGGCAAATTTGTTAAGTTCCACGGATATTGAATTTTTATTAATTGTAAAATTAAAAATAATGACAAAAAAAAGAGTCTATACTATTCATATAAACTCTTAAAACACAATTATTGTTTTATATTAGCATCTCTTCTTTGACCCTTTCCGGTAACCAGGATAGTTTCTCCGATAGTTTGACAACTTCTCCGATGACAATCATGGCTGGATTCGTAATTCCATTTTCATTTACAACTTCAACAATCGTCTCAAGTGTACCGACAACTGTCCGTTGATTTCCTGTTGTCCCTTGTTCAATTACAGCTATAGGTGTTTGAGAATCCTTTCCACAGGATATAAGTTGGCTGCATATAAAAGGAAGATGTTTGACACCCATATAAATGGCAAGAGTATCGACACCATGGGCTAGATGGTCCCAACGAATGTTTTTAGGTTTGCCACTCAAACAGTGACCTGTAATCATAGCAAACGATTGACTCCATTCACGGTGAGTGACAGGAATTCCCGCATAAGCCGGGGCAGCAATACCAGAAGTAATCCCAGGTACAATTTCAAATTCGAGCCCATTTTGAACAAGCACTTCTGCTTCTTCACCGCCTCGGCCAAAAATAAATGGGTCTCCTCCCTTTAATCGAACAACCGTTTTACCAGCCAAGGCCTTATCTACTAATATTTGATGGATGGAATCTTGGGAAACACAATGGTTTCCCGGCTCTTTTCCGCAATAGATGAACTCAGCGTCGGTCTTACCGTATTTCAGCAACACCGGATTGACTAACCGATCATAAAGAATAACGTCTGCCTGCTCAAGACATTTCGCTGCTTTAACCGTAATTAAATCAGGATCACCAGGACCTGCTCCAACAATATAGACTTTCCCCTTTGTTTGAATCATAAAGACCTCCATTTTACTGAACTAATCGATTAAGAGAAATACTTCTTCCCCTTCTATTCTGGTTTTATAGGTTTTCACACAGCCTGTATCCGGCTCTTGCACCTTCCCATTATCCAAACATATTTTCCAATCATGCATGGGACAGAAAACAAATTCACCGCTTACCATACCTTCGCTCAAAACCCCGCCTTTATGTGGACAGCGATTTTCAACGGCACGCACGCTACCATTTAATAATTTAAATACAGCCACTTCTTTATCCCCGACACAAACAGTCTTTCCTAATCGTTCTGGAAGATCCCGTACAGAACCGATTGATACCATTTCTACGCTTTTCTTTGTCATTGGACGATGTCCTCCTTTAAATGTAAGTTCTTACGACATAACAACATTTTCAAACAATTCTTTTCTTACTTTTTCATCCTCTGTTATCGTCTTCCATGGATCCTTAATAACAGATAATGCATCATCCATCCGTTTATTTAATTCTTGACGTTTTGCCTTATCATCGAGAACCGTACGAACATGGGTCAAACCAACACGTTCAATCCAAGCAGAAGTACGTTCTAAATAGTTGGCTGTTTCACGGTAATATTGAAGGTACGCACCGGTAATTTCCATCGCCTCTTCTGATGTTTTCACTGTGTATAGTAAATCTCCACCGCGTACATGGGTTCCGCCGTTCCCACCGACATAAAGTTCCCAACCGCCGTCAATCCCAATAAACCCAATATCTTTAAACCCTGACTCCGCACAGCTTCTCGGGCAAGCAGAAACGGCCATTTTCACTTTATGAGGTGTTTGTAGTCCTTCAAATTTCTTCTCGAGGTCGATTCCCAGACCCATGGAATCTTGGGTTCCAAAACGGCAGAACTGTTCACCGACACATGTTTTCACTGTACGTAGTGATTTTCCGTAGGCAAATCCTGAAGGCATATCCAAATCAGTCCATACTTTAGGCAAGTCTTCCTTTTTTACCCCGAGTAAGTCAATCCGTTGTCCTCCTGTTAGTTTTACTAATGGTATTTCATATTTATCTACCACGTCAGCAATCCGTCGTAAGTCTTGTGAATTCGTTACTCCACCGTACATTCGCGGAACAACAGAATATGTTCCATCCTTTTGAATATTTGCATGCATCCGCTCATTGACAAACCGGGACTCTCTTTCGTCCGTATATTCAATCGGATTGACCATCCCTAAATAATAATTCAAAGCAGGGCGGCATTTTGAACAACCTTCCTCAGTACTCCACCCAAGAACATTCATCACTTCTTTGATATGGGTCAAACCTTTGGTTTTAATCTCTTCCACTATTTCATCTCTCGAAAAATGAGTGCAGCTGCAAATCGCTTCTTTCTGCAAAGTACCGTCATACTCTGACCCAAGTGTATGTTGTAACACTTCAGCAACAAGCGGCTTACATCCCCCGCAAGACCGAGAAGCACTTGTACAAGCTTTGATTTCATCAACGGATGAACAACCCTGATTCTGTATCGCCTGGATAATCGTTCCTTTGGTTACACCATTACATCCGCAAATAATGTCCTCCTCACTCATGGAAGTTACTAAACTGCTCCCGAAATCATCATTAAGTGGCTGTAAAAGTGATACCTTCGTGGTAAAGGAGACATCTGCTTGCTTTTGAATCATCGAAAAAAGGCGATTTCCATCACTGCTATCACCAAACAGCACGGCGCCAACAATTTTATTGTCTTGTAACACGATCTTTTTATAAATGCTGTCATTTCCATCAAAGACTTTAATTGCTTCCTTTCCTTCACCTTCCATAAAATCTCCGGCAGAGAACACCTCGACCCCAGAAACCTTCAGTTGAGTGGACAAAACGGAACCATGATAGCCATTGGTCTTTACACCGCAGAGGTGATGAGCTAATACTTTTCCTTGTTCAAACAATGGTGCTACAAGACCGTATACCGATCCGTTGTGCTCGGCACATTCCCCTACAGAGTAAATATTAGGAACGTTTGTTTGCAGGTAATCATTCACGACAATTCCCCGATTAACAGCAATACCACTTACTTTGGCTAATTCGATATTTGGCTTAATACCAACTGCCATCACGACTAAGTCTGCATCAAGGACCGTTCCATCGCCAAACCTTAAACCTTCTACGCGGTCATCTCCAACAATTTCTTGCGTTTGTTTTTCTAATAAAAACTTCATACCTTGTTTTTCTAATTCCGACTGTAATAGTTTCCCTGCCTGTGGATCTAATTGTCTTTCCATCAAATAAGGGGCGAGATGTATAACAGAAACATCCATTCCTAGGTTTAAAAGTCCTCTGGCTGCTTCGAGCCCGAGTAATCCGCCGCCAATTACGGCCGCTTTTTTATACTTCCTCGAGGCTTCAAGCATCACTTCAGTATCCCTTATATCCCGAAAAGCAGTCACACCGATCTTTTCAGCTCCGGGAATCGGAAGGATAAATGGGAGTGACCCTGACGCTAAAATCAATTCATCATACGGTTCGATTCTTCCTAAGTCGGTTACAACAACTTTCTTCCTAGCATCTACTTTGATCACTGTTTCACTTGTATACAACTGAATGTTGTTTTCTGTGTACCAATCCCAGTCATTAAGCGTAATGTCTTTAACCTTTGTATCACCTTGTAAAACCTTTGAAAGCAGTATTCTATTATAATTCGGATGTGGTTCGCTTCCGAAAATGGTAATCTCAAATAATTCCTTGGTTAGTTTTAAAATCTCTTCAATCGCTTTAACTCCAGCCATTCCATTCCCTACAAGAACCAACTTTTTCTTATTCACGTTATGTTTCCTCCCCTTAGAATGTTTCTTAAACTATAGCACAGCCATCTCGATAACTAACTTAACGTGTAAGGTCTTCTAACATAGAAATTTTTAATTTAGGAAATCCTTAACTGGACTCACCTTTACAACACTCACTTTGAATCCAGGCATTTTACAGGTAGGATCCAATTCTTTTGAAACGAGGAAATTAATATTTTGTGAGTCGGCCCAGTGGAAGGGAACAAAAATAGTATCATGACGAATCGTTTCCGACCATTTGCTTCTAACCACAACACTTCCTCTTCTCGATTCGATTTTCACTAATGTTTGGTCTTGGATCTGAAATTTTAATGCGGTTGCAGGGTGAATTTCCATAAATGGTTCTACATTCCTTGCCGCTAAGGCTGGACTTTTTCTTGTTTGCACTCCTGTTAAGTAATGTGACATGACTCTTCCTGTTGTTAAATAGAGTGGAAACTCTTCAGATAATTGTTCTTTTGGAACCTCAGGGATGTTCGGAACAACCACCATCGCTGCCTTTCCATCTGAATGGGCAAAGGATGTCTCAAACACTCTTTTCGTCCCACCATGGTCAGTAGCTGCGCAGGGCCATAATATTCCGCCTTCCTTCCTAAGACGTTCATATGTCATTCCAAAATAATCCGCATTACCCCCACGGCTTGCCATTCTTAATTCGGAAAAAATTTCCTCTGCAGATGAAAAGGAAAAATACTTTTCTTTTCCAAGCACACGGGCAATTTCACAAATGATTTGCCAATCATGCTTCACTTCTCCCGGACAAGGATAGCTTGCTTCCCGTAATGTTACCCGTCCTTCTATATTCGTCATCGTTCCTTCATCTTCTAGATAAGAAGAAGCTGGCAATATTAAATCTGCTAATCTCGCTGTTTCTGAAACAAACAGATCCACCGCGACAAAGAATTTTAATTTTTTAATTGCCTCTTTGACGAAGTGGGCATTTGGATTGGAGACAATCGGATTGGAACACATCAGAAACAACCCTTGAATTTCCCCTTCGTGGATTTTCTCGATCATTTCATAGGCCGAAACACCTTTACGTGGTAAATCATCCTTGTCAACACCCCAAACACTGGCCACATATTCTCGATGTTCTTCGTTCTCAATCGAACGATATCCAGGAAGCTGGTCAGCTTTTTGGCCATGCTCTCTCGCTCCTTGGCCATTTCCCTGTCCTGTAATCGCACCATAACCGCAGCCCGGTTTGCCAATTTTCCCAGTTGATACCAGAATATTTAGGAAATTACGGACAGTCATCGAGCCATTTGTGTGCTGTTCTACCCCTCTCGCTGTAAATATCATTCCTGTTTCTTCTTTACCAAACCTTACGGCCGCTTTGCGAATGAGTTCAATCGGAACGCCGGTTATCTCTTCAATTTCTTCTAAATTAAGGGATAATACATACTCTCTAACTTCTTCAAATCCGTTCACACGTTCTTGAATAAAGTCCTTATCAACATAATTTTCTTCAATGATAACTTTCAATAACCCATTAGCTAACACAGCATCTGTTCCCGGTTTAGGTTTTAAATGCAAGTCTGCTATTTTCGTTGTTGCTGTTTCACGAGGGTCGATTGCGATAATATACGCACCATTTTCTTTCGCTCTTTCAAAATAGGGCATAATCGTTGGCTGACATTCAGCAATATTCGTCCCTGCTAATATAATGCAACGAGTCGATGGAATTTCTGCCAAGCTGTTCGTGAATCCTCGGTCCAACCCAAAGGTTTGACTCGCCGCTGAAGCAGCTGCAGACATACAAAGACGTCCATTATAATCAATGTATTTTGTTTTTAATGCAACTCGGGCAAATTTACCCAATAAGTAAGCTTCTTCATTTGTGATCGACGCGCTCCCATAAACTGCTAAGGCATTCAGTCCAGATTCTGCCTGGATTTTAGTAAAGTTTTCTTTAATTTTATTCATGGCCGTCTCCCAGGAAACACGAACAAATTCTCCATTTACTTTTAATAACGGATATTTCAAACGGTCCTTATGAAAAGCATGTTGATGTGCGTTCATGCCTTTAATACATAAACGCCCCTCCGAGGTTGGATTCTCTTTACCAATGGTTATATATTTTTTTCTCGTAACAATCGATTGTTCAATCAATTGCATTTTACATTGCATACTGCAGTATGGACATTGAGACTCGTATTTTTTTTCTGATTTTACTTCGTGTTCCTTTGTACGAAAATACTTTAAAAATGCTTCCGTCAAAATAGCTCACCCTTTACTCACTTTTTTTCGTAATAGTTAACTTTAACGAACGTTCCTTACAGGACTGTTGATGATCTGGAACTTTTTACTAAAAGTTTTTTGCGTAAGAAACGATCTTTCTCTAACCGCAGCAATAATTGCTGGCGATGTTCTAAGTCAAACAGAATTTCGCGCACATGCACTAAACCAACTCTTTCGATCCATTGCCATGTACGTTCAAGGAAATTGGCCGTTTCACGGTAATATTGAATAAAGGCACAAATAATTTCAATCACATCATGATTCAATGATTCAAGGCATAATAACTCTCCTGCTCGTACATTACGTCCACTGCTGCCACCGACATAAATTTCCCAGCCAAGACCTGTTCCAATCACTCCGATATCTTTCGTAGTCGAACCTGCACCATTATGCATACAAGCTGATATGCCCATTTTCACACGGTAGGGTGTGGTGAGAAATTCCAATTTTTTTTCGAGGCTGACAGCCAGTTGAATCGATGATTGCTTGTCACAACGGCAAATATGTTCGCCGATACTTGTTTTAATATTTTGAACCATATTTCCATACGTTGAACTAACTGCCATGTTTAAATCAGCCCACACACTAGCTAGGTCCTCTTTCTTCACCCCCATCAAATGAATTCTTTGTTCACTAGTTACAGCTACATTTGAGATGCTATATTTCTCCGCAACATCGGCAATCGTTCGCAGTTGTTCTGCTGTCGTTTTTCCGCCATACATCTGTGGGACAACGGTGTAAGTACCATCCTGTTGAACAATTGCATTCATTTGTTCGGATACAAAAAGTGATTCTTGTCGGCTCTCATACTCCGGATAGATCATTCCTAAATAATAGGCTAAGGCAGGACGACAGGTAGTACATCCTTCCTTACTTTCCCAATCAAGCACCTCCATTACTTCTTGTACCGTAGTGCAGCTTTGCAATTGCATCTCATAAACCACTTCATCCTCTGTTAATGATGTACAGGGGCACATCGATTTTTGTTCAATGACCTCATCAAATTCATCGCTTTGAATATAGGTGAGAAGATCAGTTACCAATGGTTTACAGCCCCCGCAAGAGCCCGAAGCTTTAGTACACTTTTTTATTTCGTCCACGGTTGTTAATCCATTTTTTAGAACCGCTTCAATAATCGCCCCTTTTGGCACTCCGTTACAATTGCAGATTATTTCACTATGTGCCATAGAGGCGACAGTATCTCCCCCTCCACTTGACGCTTGAAACAGGGTAACTTTCTCCACGTCCGACACATCTTGTTTTTTCAAGATCATATCTAGCAATCTTGTACGATCACTTGTATCACCAAATAAAACGGCGCCAACCATTTTAGAATCTTCAAAAACAAGCTTCTTATAAACACCATCTAACTCATCATAAATTTCAATCGATTTAAGACTTTCATCATTCATAAACTGACCGACCGAAAACACATCCACACCCGATATTTTTAATTGGGTCGAAAGAACAGTTCCTTCGTACCCTTTACATTCCAAACCGCAGATACGCTGGGCTAAGACTTTCCCTTGGTCATAAAGAGGTTTAACCAACCCATATACGATTCCTCGATGTTCCACACATTCACCGACAGCATAAATGTTCGGTATATTCGTTTCCATGTAATCATTAACGAGGATTGCTCGGTTTGTTTCTATGCCGCTTTCCTTTGCTAACTGTATATTGGGTCGTACCCCTACTGCCATTACAACCAAATCAGCTTCTGCTTCGGTACCGTCCTTAAATGACACTCCTTCCACGCGCTTGCTTCCCAAAATCTCCTTTGTTTCTTTTTCAAAAAGAAAATGAAATCCTTGCTTTTCTAACTCTGTTTCCAACAGTTTCGCTGCGGTTTCATCCAGTTGTCTTTCCATTAAATTTAGGCAATTATGCACCACGGTTACTTCCATATCAAGATTGAGCAGACCTTTGGCAGCTTCTAAACCTAAGACTCCACCGCCAATCACTACCGCTTTTTTATAATGCTTCGCTGTTTCAATCATTTTCTGACAATCTTCCATGGTTCGAAATGTGATGACTCCTTCTTTATCAACACCTGGCAGCGGCAGCTGAAATGGAACAGAACCTGTTGCGATTATTAGTCGGTCATAAGGAACCTCCTGATTTTTATCCGTCTTAACAAGTTGTTTTTCCGTATCAATTTTTATCACCGTTTCTCCAGTAAACAGTTTGATGTTCTGTTGGTTATACCAATCACGATCATTGATTGTAATATCTTTAAACGATGTACCACCCTGCAAGACGGCCGATAATTGGATCCGATTATAGTTAGGGTGTGGTTCGCTTCCGAAAATAGTAATCTCAAAGGAATAAGGTGAATGCTTTAAAATCTCCTCAATGCACCGCACCCCCGCCATTCCATTTCCTATCAGTACGAGTTTTTGCTTATCCATTCTAAAAGCCTCCGTAAGTTCGATATTTGGGTAACTGCAACCATAAATATCCCCTATTATTCCATAAAACTCATCAAAAGAAATTCAGTGTGTAACATTTTCTAACACAATAAGTTTTATGTTAGAGTTCCTTACACGCTATGAGACATCTCCTGTTTGAATACGTTATTGTTTAACAAAGCAAGGGAAACACAAATACCAACAATGTTAAGGAGGGAAAGTGATGAAAAACAATATCGGTTTATTTTCATTCTTGGTTTTACTAGTAAGGGTCATGTTTTCAAAAGATAGCTGTTTTGAATGGTAATAAAAGTAAAAATGTATTTTGGTAGTTAACTATGATACAAATAGAAGGGAGAACAACATTATGAGGTTATCAGATCTAAAAAAAAGCGGGCATACGCCATCATTAGCAGCGTCATTTTTATATTTTGATGTTAGTTTCATGATTTGGGTGATTTTGGGGGCACTAGGGGTTTATATAACAAAGGATTTTGGACTATCTCCCGCTCAAAAGGGTTTCATCGTTGCTGTTCCAATCCTAAGCGGATCGTTTTTCCGGCTCATCCTTGGAGTTATGACGGATCGTATTGGTCCGCGAAAAACAGCAATAAGCGGGATGCTCGTCACCATCATCCCACTAGCATGGGGTTGGTTATTCGGACAGACGCTAACCGAACTTTACTTGATAGGGATTCTTCTTGGTGTTGCAGGTGCAAGTTTTGCGGCAGCCATACCAATGGCAAGCCGGTGGTACCCGCCGCATTTACAAGGACTAGCAATGGGGATTGCAGGTGCTGGGAATAGCGGAACACTTTTTGCTACATTATTCGGCCCGCGTCTTGCAGAAAATATTGGCTGGCATAATGTAATGGGATTAGCTATTATTCCTCTTTTGATTGTTTTTATCTTGTATATTCTTCTTGCGAAAGATGCACCTTCACAACCAGCAGCAAAACCGGTGGTTGAATATTTGAAAGTATTTAAACAAAAAGACACATGGTTTTTTTGTTTGCTTTATAGTGTCACCTTCGGAGGATTTGTCGGTTTGTCCAGTTTCTTAAGCATCTTTTTTGTGGATCAATACGATTTATCCAAAGTACGAGCAGGAGATTTTGTCACACTTTGTGTGGCAGCAGGAAGCTTTTTCCGGCCAGTTGGGGGTTTCATAGCAGATAAAGTCGGCGGCGTACGTCTTCTGACCTTTTTATTTATCGGGGTAGCTCTCAGTATGTTCGGCGTGAGTCAGCTTCCATCTTTGGCTATTGTGACAACCTTATTGTTTTTCGGAATGCTCTGCCTTGGAATGGGAAATGGTGCAGTCTTTCAATTGGTTCCACAGCGCTTCCAAGAAGAAATTGGGATGATTACCGGGATTGTCGGAGCAGCTGGCGGGGTTGGCGGATTTTTTGTACCCAATATACTTGGATCACTTAAGGAAATTACCGGAACGTACGGAACAGGATTTATGGTTTATACAGGAGTTGGAATCGCTGCATTAATTGTGCTGCTTATTGCACAAATGTCATGGCGAAAAACCTGGTCGCCAAAGGAAGCCTCAATTAAAAATTAGAGATAATTTTTTATGGACAGCTACTAAATAGTAAGAAAAAGAAGCAGAACCTGAAGAAGGCTATTCTTGAACCTAACTTGGTCCTAGAATAGCCTTCTTCAATTTAACTGCTTCTTTGTGTATGCATTCTCCAATCTTCTAAACTCTAGGTTGTGGGTTACCGCTTGTAAGATGCGCATCAAACATATCTATTATTTCAAGAAATCTATCAGCCTCACGAAAAACATGGTCTGCTAATAGTGGATGGATGATACTCTTTATTTTACATTGCTCAATTAAATCACGTGCCGTTTTCTTGAAGTCCCGTAGAGATGAGACTGACACACGATTCTGATCCAGGAATTGATCTAAAAGAGGAACGGTTTGAGATTGTGGCTTCATAGATTCTAAGTCTCTTGCTTGATACATCAATTGATCAAAGTCATTGCTGAAATTTTGGGCTATATCAATTAACTTCCTTTCGGATGGATCCAGTAGATGACCAATAAATTTAGCATGGTCTGCCATAATTCTTAGGAAGAAGACATTTTCTTTTATGATGGCATCTGGAAGGGGTTTTAATTTACCTTCGTTTAATTCCACTAATCGTTTTCTAAAATAATTAGCTTCTCTACTTGTATGATCAACTAACAGTGGAAAATTATTTGCCCCCGGCAATTTACATGTAAGTATTAAACCTAGTACTTTTCGTTTAAATGCAAAAATGCTGGTTGCAGCTTGTTGTACTTCCGAATTAAATCTTCTTATTTGTTCAGGGTCTGCTTGATTGGTAGAGGAATGTGCAGTTTGTTCGATTCGTTCAAACAATTGGTAAAATTGATTAGCCTCTTGGATTAGTTGAGTATCCTCTGCTCTAAAACCTAATCGAAGAAATAAAGAATGCTCTTTCATGATCCTAGACCAAAAACGTATTTCATTTAACGATCGCTCAACAAACATTCCAGATGTAACACCTGTATCAGGATGTTGTAAGTTTTCATACCCATTCATTCAGAAACCCCCCAGTAAGTACTTCATTCGTTCTATTCTTATTAATAAATTCATATAAATATACCCAAATAAGAGGTTCAAAAGGTTCCCCTTTCTAAAATAAGAATAATATAATAACAAAAGAAAAGAAGTTAACATACATATTATTATATGTAGAAACGAGAATTTAAGGGGGATTATATGGGTTTCTATTGGGTGGGTTTTGTTTTTTGGTTATTAATTGGAGTTTCAGTGTTGATACTACTATGGGGATTATCAAAAAAATCATGGAAAGCCTTATTAATGAGTGGAATTGCTTTAGTACTGCCATCCCTTTATTTCTTTGGTGCAGAAAATTGGTTTAGACTAGTTGCTTTGCTTCCGATAATATGTTTTTTATTTGCCTATTACACAAGAAAAAGTATTAAGTAATTCGAAGGGCCTAATCATGGTACTGCAGTCAGGCCCTATTTAAGTTATAATCCTAGTCAGTTGGATCTTTTTTTTGTGCTAATTCGTCTCGATCTAATGCCATTGGTGGCTGTTCTAGCCACTCGTTATCGATCAGGATATTTGAACCATCCTCAGAAAACAATTGAACTTCTAAAGATAATCGGTTATACATGACACCTAAATCCATCCGAGGACTTTGAGCAACTCCTGTCCCATAGAAACCAATACTCAAGGCAATCAAACCTGATGTAAAAAACATCATGAGCTGATCAGAAAACGTTTGATCCGTACTGCTTGTTACTTCTGATGCCAATGTCTTGGGGACGGGCAGATAACTTTCCTCCAATTTTGAAGCAAATAATTTGATATGTTTATTTGCAATTTTTATTCCTCTAAGAAAGAATTGTTTCACTTCTTTATCTTTTGCAACCTGACTAAAGCCAGCTAGCGTGGCAGCTCCTAATGCATTTCTTTGAAGGTTAGCGTAAAGATTACTGATTTCAGCTACGATTAACGGTCTTTTTTCCCCAAACACATCTAACATAAATCCTTGCCTTTTTACATATTCAACATGATCCATCTCCTGCATATAAGGGGTCTTTACAAATAGTCCTTTTAACAATAATAAATCCTTTGACAACTTATATAATTGCATTGTCTCTGTCGTGCATTCCATATAATAATCTGTAATGTCATCTCTTATAGATGATGCAACACTGGCAGCATAATTGGTAAGTCCAATTTTTGCCATCTGATTAATAAACTCTAACACAAAACTATCAGAGAATAGTTTAGAAGAGGCTAAATTAACATGCTCATCAACCTTAAAGCCATTCGGAACTACAAAGTTTTCCTCTACAAAAATAGACGTTAATTTTTGTAAATGATTTTTTGAAAGATTTAATGCAAATTCTATAACAGGTCTAATCTCTTCATCCTCAGCTTTTTCTAAAAAATGCGTCAGCACACATTTACTTCCACTATCATTCATGTATTGCGCCCACAATTGAGCCATCTCTCCTGTGGTCAGCTTTAATTGTTTTTCTTTATCCATTAATATTTTACCTCCATACGGAAAATACCTATTACCATCTTTTCCTATTATGAAAAGTTATATGTAATTACATAGTTAATACCAAAGAAAAGAACACCTCGACCAATTGAACAGGCGCTTCTCTTATCTTGATATTATCACGTTGAAAAAACATTCTACATATTCCTTTTTTTCTTCTCATAAAATGGACAAGGAGTGATAGTCCTGAGGAGGTATTTATGTGGAATTGAAAAATACAATTGATATGGTTTATTTCTTTAAACTATGAAAAGAACTTATTTAACCTATTTCTGCATTTTATTTGGGGCTACCCTTCAGGGCATGTCGATGTCCTTGTTTTTATTTCCTCACTCCATCCCTTCCGGCGGGGCAGCAGGACTTGCGATCTTGGTAAATCACTGGTTTCATTTATCACTTGGTTTCTCTTTATGGTTATCTAATATTGTTTTTCTACTTTTCGCTTTAAAGTATTTTGGATACACCTGGACCATTCGAACGATTCTTTCGGTTGCTATTACTTCCACGACCGTAACTTTTCTAACAGCCCTAGTTCCACATCTTCATATCCATATTATGGTGGATATACTATGTGGAAGTGTTTTCTTTGGTATTGGTGTAGGATTATTGATTCGAGCGGGGGCATCCAGCGGTGGAATGGTCATTCCAGCATTAATGATCGCTTCCTATAAGAAATGGAGTCCCGGAAAAGTAATGATGGGAATAAACTTTTTGATTTTTTTATTAACCGCCCTTGTGATTGATTATAAAATTGTTATTTTCGCGGTTATTTGCCAATTCTTTTCGACGAATATCATCGATTTTATTTTTGAATTAAAATTACAAAAAATAAAATTCCTAACGACAAATTGGAGAAAAAGATAAGAAGATCCCTAAAGAATCTTCTCTTCCTTTAAATAGGCTAAAATTTTTTCAACTGATTGATCAAGTGTCATTGTATCAGTTTCAATCATGATTTCTGGATCATTTGGCACCTCATACGGAGAGGATATTCCCGTAAAGTCAGGGATTTCTCCTTTTCTTGCTTTTTTATATAGCCCTTTTGGGTCCCGGTCTTCACAGATATTGATAGGACAATTCAAAAATATTTCAATATATTCGCGGGGATCAAACATATTTCGAACAAGCTGCCGATCATCAAGAAATGGAGAAATAAATGCAGAAGAAACAATCAGGCCGCTGTCAACAAACAGTTTTGCCACTTCCCCGATTCTCCGAATGTTTTCTCTCCTGTCCTCAACCCCAAAACTCAAATCACTATTTAGCCCGTGGCGAATATTATCACCGTCCAAAACATAGCTCCTAATATTTTGTCGATACAAAGCATGATCCACAGCATTAGCCAAGGTAGATTTTCCTGATCCAGATAAACCTGTAAACCACAATACACAGCTTTTATGCCCATTTAATAGGTAGCGATCTGTTTTTTTTACCGTTGACTGATGCCAAATAATATTCTTACTATTTCCCATTTCATCACCCCTTTATTTTCTAAAAATAGTTCGCCTTAAGGGGTCTCCAAACGGCGGGTTTCATCTAGGTAGGCTTCTTTCATTCCTTGGATTAGAATTTCGACCACTTCTGGCCGGCTAAATTCCTTTGGCGGCTGTTCCCCGTTTTTTAACATACCTCTAACCTTTGTGCCTGATAAAATTACGTGTTGCTGTGAATCATGTGGGCATGTTTTTTCAGAGGCCATGTTTTCGCATTTTTTACAATAAAAGCTATGTTCAAAAAAGAGCGGTTTAATGCCAAGTTCTTCGTCAGTGAAGTGACTAAATATTTTTTGGGCATCATATGTTCCATAATAGTTTCCTACTCCGGCATGATCTCTCCCTACTATAAAATGAGTACATCCAAAATTTTTCCGGACGATAGCATGAAAAATTGCTTCCCTAGGTCCAGCATATCTCATCGCGGCAGGAAAAACAGAAAGGAACACCCGATCTTTCGGGTAATAATTTTCGATTAAGACTTGATAGCTTTTCATACGGATTTCACCGGGAATATCATCCGATTTGGTCTCACCTATCAACGGATTTAAGAAAAGCCCATCGACAGTCTCTAATGCTGTTTTTTGAATATATTCATGGGCCCGGTGCACGGGATTTCTAGTTTGGAAACCAACTACCGTATTCCAACCTAATCTCCTAAACTGCTTCCTTGTTTGGATGGGGTCCAAATAATAGCTTTCAAACTTACTTTTCTCAGGTCTTTTTATCAGGGTAATGGGACCTCCGAGATAGATCTCCGGTCGTTCTAACAGCCTTTTAACCCCTGGGTGATGAATATCAGTTGTTCTGTATACCATCTCAGCTTCAAACTTTTTATCAGGGATAAATAATTCCTTCACATCCATTACACCATACACAGTGCCATTGTGGATTAGATTGATCATCTCACCGGTTTTAAGTTCCTTCGCTTTATCTTTGTTGATAGCTAATGTAATCGGTAACGACCACGGAAGTCCATTGATCAGCCTCATATTACTAACTACTGAATTATAGTCAGATATACCCATAAACCCAGTAAGCGGACTATAGGCACCATTTGCAATTAACTCTAAATCACTTAATTCTAAATTACCTAATTCTATATAGTTACGAGTGTAATCAATTGGAGTATTTAGGTTAATTCTATTTACCAATTCACCCCCATGGGGGACACTTTCACTCATATTACTCCCTCCCTAATCTCTTGAATTTGCCTTTGTGGCCTATTTATGTTTCATGGAGTCCGCATTCAGTTTTCGATTGACCAGCCCACCGTCCGGAACGAGAGTCTCTTGAATCTACGACAGGCTTTGTACAGGGAGCACAGCCAATACTTGGGTAACCTTTATCGTGTAAGGGATTGTATGGTAAATGATTTAGATGGATATAAGTCATAATGTCTTCCCATGACCAGTGAATAAGGGGGCAAATTTTTATTTTCTTAAATTTTTCATCCTTATTTATATATTGGGTGTTACTCCTTGTGAGGGATTGATCTCGCCTTAGACCTGAGATCCATGCTTCAACATCCCGTAATGCTTCCTTAAGAGGAACCACCTTTCTTAAATGACAGCACAGATTGGGGTTACTCTGCCACAATTCGTCTCCATACCATTTGGTTTGTTCATCTAACGATATCCTTGGTTTAATAAGATCGATCTGCAGCGATGGGTAGCTGTTCCTAACTTCCTCAATTAATTGATAAGTTTCTGGAAAGTGGATGCCGGTATCGATGAAAATAATTTTCGCATTTTTATTTACTTTATGAATTAAATCGATTAAGACAATTCCCTCTGCGCCAAAGCTGCACGAATAGACAATTCTCTCTCCATAATTTTGGTATGCCCATTTTAAAATATCTAGAAAATCGCGAGGATGGTCCAAAAGGGTACCTACCTTTTTTTCATCCCAATTTTCATACGTCAACAGATCAGACAATTAAGGTCACCTCGACTTTCTATCCTCGAAGATTGGAATTCAATGCTAGTGTAATACAGGCATTGTTTTCGACAATTATTTTATTCATGTGATTAACATCGCCAAACTGCGAATATGAAATCATTGCCCTAATCCACGATCCATGGCCAAACACTAAAATATTGGACAACTTCTTATATTTCTCGATGAACAAAACAACCCTTTCTTCTAAATTCTTAATACTTTCTCCTAAAACGAGCTCTTTTGGATTATTAATCCAAAGCTCACGATATTTCTCGAAAAGTTCTTCCTTTGGACGCCCTTCAAATGGACCAAAATCTAATTCATCTAATAAACCTTCTGTTTGGCATGCGTGGCCATATAGCTGAGCTGTTTGATGAGTTCGTTTCAGGGTGCTGGCCAAAACAAGTTCAAATGGTGCTAATTTTTTTAGCCGCTGCGTATTCTCTGCTATTCCTAAATATAATTCATCTGTTAATGGGGATAGTTCTATATCTCTCCTGCCTTGCAGCCAGGTTTTTTTATTCCATTCTGTGGGAAGATGTCTGATTAGCGTTATTTGCATTCATTTCCCTCCAAAAAAAATGTTTCACTTCTTAGACCACAGCGTTGCGCTTCTAATATTAGAACATCTCGTATTTTCACATTTCCTAAATTGACATTCGGTCCAATTTCTTTAATAAAATACATTTGATGTTTTGCCGATGGTGCTTCAAAGATGATTTTTTTACTGTCAACATCTCTGACCAACTCTTGAATTAAATCGGACTTAAGATCACCACATTTTTCATAAATACCTGATGTCCCAGATTCCCTCCCTTCTGTAATCACATATTCACATCCGGCTTCTAAGAAGAGCGATATTTCTTCCTTCCATCCAGAAATAGACATTTCCTGATTAGGATCCTTGGAACCAACTTCAGAAATGATATGAAAGTCATTTTTTAATTGTGAAATTAAACGGAGGCGTTCATTTACCGGGATATCTAGTGTCCCATTAGATATTTCAAGCCATTCAATCCCTAAATCCTGTAAAAAGGATAAATATTCAGGAATTTTTTTTTGGTAAAAGCTTTTTTCAAATAATGTACCGCCACAATAAGTCCTAATATGATATTCCTTGTAAAGCTGAACCTTTTCCTTTATGTTTGGCGTTACATAAGCTGAACCAATTCCGATCTTAGCTATATCAATAAAGCTGCCATAATCAGCTAAGATATTCTTTAATTCTCCCATCGGGGTCCCCGTATCGATCACAGAAGTTAGACCGTATGACCTGATTCCTGATGTCCTTTCAGGAATGGTTAAAAAACTCATAGGGAATGCGCCTCCTCTATTTTTCTAGGATAGATTATTCGAAAAATGGGTGAATGTGTATATAATGGGCTTTTTTCCCTATTAAATAGGCAATTGCCATTGTATAAACTCTTGGCTCATTCCAAACAATAATAGGGCTTAATTTCACAGTTACAGTTAGGGGTGTACATTCATTGCCAAAGCAAAAGCATAAAGGCTTGACGATTACTGCAATCGGTTCAATCCCACTTATTTTGGTGTTAGGAAACTCAATGTTAATCCCAATTCTTCCAAAAATGAAATCAGAACTAAATATTACTCAATTTCAGACTAGCTTAATTATCTCTGTATTTTCGATTGCAGCGGCAATATCTATACCTGTATTAGGGTATTTATCTGACCGATTTTCACGTAAAGCGATTATTATCCCAGCACTAATTTTATATGGCAGCGGAGGCCTTTTAGCTGGCGCTGCAGCTGCCTGGTTCTCCAATTCCTATACATGGATTATAGCAGGGAGGATTTTGCAAGGAATGGGTGCTGCTGGTACGGCTCCCATTGCCATGGCATTGGCAGGCGATTTATTTAAGGGTGGAGAACAAAGTAAAGTTTTAGGGTTAGTGGAAGCGTCGAATGGATTCGGAAAGGTAATAAGTCCAATTATCGGTTCGCTCCTAGCCCTTCTGTTTTGGTATGCGGCATTTTTTGCCTTCCCAATTTTTTGTGCGATGTCAGTTCTCTTCACCATCTTTTTTATCAAGGAAAAAAAAGCAGAAAAAGAACCTCCTCCTTTGGGAAAATATGTGAAGGGTCTTGTATCAGTATTTAAAACAGAAGGACGCTGGTTATTTGCAGCATATTTCACAGGTGCCTCCTGTCTTTTTACACTATTTGGGATTTTGTTTTATATATCCGATATTCTCGAGAAAGATCATCAGATTGATGGTTTACTAAAAGGTGCCATTTTAGCGATCCCCCTTTTATTTATGACAACAACCTCCTATTTTACAGGCAGTAATATTGGAAAAAAAATGAAGGTAATGAAAAGATTAATCGTCATCGGCTGTTTATTAATGACTGCTTCCTTTGCATCATTGGTCTTCTTTACAAATTTACTTCCATTTTTTGCTGTCTTAGTCATAAGCAGTATTGGAACTGGTCTCGTTCTTCCTTGTATCAATAGCTTTATTACTGGTTCCGTACCGGCAGACCGGCGTGGATTCGTTACCTCCCTATATGGATCCGTTAGATTTTTAGGTGTTGCCATTGGTCCACCTATTTTTGGGGCATTAATGGAATGGTCCCGTTCAGGGATGTTCTTAACTACAGCAGGTTTAACATTGTTATGTGGATTGCTTTCCATGATGCTCATCCATGTTGCTAAAAAGGAACCTTCAGAAGAAAGTGATTCATTGTTTGAAAAATTATCTTTCACATAAAATTGAAAAAGGTCCGTTTAGGAGAGTTTACTTGACAATGGAGCTAGATAAAAAGGAGTAGATGTCATTGCAAATTTATTTTTCTCCTGAGGTAATCACACCGCAGTTTCAGGTATTAAATGTGGTGGATGGAAATAACAAAGCAGTAGGAAACGTGGCTCTTCTATTTGATGAAAAAAAGCTTTATGTTTATGGAATTTTAGAAGAGATAGAAGTCGGAGCGGATTTTAAGGATTTAGTCACACCTTATATAAAAGGATTAGCTAAGGCTCGACCCGGATTAGATATTTTCTCTTGTTTATATGTCGGATGTAAAAAAATAAATTTGAATGAAGAAGAAAAAGATAAATAATGATTTAGGTGGACTCCAAGCTGGGTCCACTTTTTTTTGGGCATACCATCCATGTCACAGGTGTCTAACTCTTTCATATTTTAATGTTATAAATCAACATTAGATTAGATTAGATATTCGGGGTGTGCGTGTAATGAGCATGGGGATTATTGTAATGGGTCTTTTAATCGGCTTTATGGTCGGATTAACAGGTGTTGGAGGGGCCGCTTTGTTGACACCAATTTTAATTTTATTAGGTATCAGCCCTTCGATTGCGGTAGGTACTGATCTTGTTTATAACTCCATAACTAAACTTTTTGGTTCAATTCAACATTGGAGGCAGAAGACGATAAATTTCAAGTTAGTAAAGTATCTAGCGATTGGGAGTATTCCAAGTGCGATCTGTGCAGTAGGAGTTCTCCATTTATTTGATTCTTTTTTTCATAACCAAGAAGTGGTGATTAAGCACGCATTGGGTTACGTTTTAATATTGGTAGCATTGACTACCTTGTTTAAAACATTTATGAAAAATAAATTAGAATGGAATCATTTTCAAAAGAAGCCGATCCATGAAAAACGGGGCTTAACCATTCTGATTGGTGCTATATTAGGTTTTATTGTAGGCTTGACATCGATAGGATCTGGTTCATTGTTTGCATTAGCTATGATTTACTTGTACAGATTGAGAACTCCAGAATTGGTCGGAACCGATATCGCTCATGCCTTTTTATTAGTCTCCGCTGCAGGGATTATGCACGCAGGAATCGGCAATGTTGATTATCTATTAGTGTTTAACCTTTTAATGGGGTCGATCCCTGGTGTCATATTAGGAAGCACCTTATCCTCTAAATTACCCGCAAAACCTCTAAGAACTATTATGGCAGTGATGATTTTGATAAGTGGGTTTAAACTAATTTAATATAAGCAATTAACTTCTGTAACAGCTAAAAAGTCTATCAAATTTGATAGACTTTATTTTTATTGCCTTGTTCTATCTTGTGGCCTTAGGATTGCAGCCCTTGTATTATTAAGCGGAATTGGCGTCCGAGAGAGCATAATCCGAAAATCTCGTGGATTAAATGGAATAAACGGATACAAAAATGGTGTATTCATGCTCTTAGTTACAACAAGGAGCATAATCCATAACGTGATCCCTATGATCAACCCGGGAACTTTAAATAAAGCAACCATAATTAAAAAGAAAACCCGAAAAATTCGATTGGCAAGACTTAACTCATAACTTGGTGTGGCAAACGTTCCAATGGCAGCAACTGCCACATATAGGACGACCTCATGAGTAAAAATCCCTACCTCTACAGCTACATCTCCAATGATTATTGCAGAAACGATACCTAACGCAGTTGCGAGGGCATTGGGTGTATGAATAGCTGCCATTCGCAAAATTTCAATTCCGACTTCAGCAATGAGAAATTGCCAGATTAAACCAATCTCCCCTTGATCTTCTACACCGATAAACTTCCATCGATCTGAGAGTAATTGTTCATTGGTCGCATAAGTGTACCAAAGTGGTAAGAGAAATAAGGAGGATAACACAGCGATAAATCGTGCCCATCGTAAAAAAATCCCAATTACCGGCTTTTGACGATATTCCTCAGCATGCTGCAGGTGATGCCAGTAGGTGGATGGACAAATCATAACACTTGGTGACCCATCCACCACTATTAATACATGGCCTTCCATTAAATGAACGGCACTTGTATCAGATCTTTCTGTGTATCGAACTAATGGATATGGATTATAATTTCGGCCAAATACAAATTCTTCAATCGTTTTTTCCGCCATAGGAATCCCATCTATGGATATTTTTTCAAGTTCATTCCTTAACATTTTTACATTATCCGGGTCAACAATGCTATCTATGTATACTAATGCAATATCTGTTTTAGATCGCTTTCCTACTTGGACGTATTCCATTACAAGGGATCGATCCCGTACACGCCTGCGAATTAAAGCTAAGTTAAATACAATCGTTTCAACAAAGCCATCACGGGGTCCACGTACAACCCGTTCAATATCCGGTTCCTGAGGAGAACGGATTGGATATTCACGTGAATCAATCAGGATTACTTGTTTACCGCCTTCAACGACTACTGCAGTTTGTCCTGCAAGAATTTGGGCTATAACTTCCTCTAAATCATCTGATGTATTCACCTCTACATGAGGAATAAAGGTTTTAAAAAGCTTATCAATGGGATTATTTCCAAAGTCCTCTGGTTTCCGTTTCTCCATCTCCTTCATTATTAAAAGTAAGAGATTAGCTGAAGCAAACCCATCTATCAAAAACATCCCGAACCGGAGTCCTCCGTATTCCAACGGCCGGTGAATCACATCAAAGCTTTTTCCAATCCGTAATTCTTTTATTAGGTATTCAATATTATCTTCAAACTTTTCCTTAACCGGAATTTGTGTCCCCTTTTTTCCCAAACGTGCCAACTCCTAAATTTTCATTATTGGTATTTTGCAACATGTTTGAGGTTAATATACTCTTTTCAATATTATTAAATAACTCTGTCTTACTAGAGAGTTCGGGTACTTATATGATTTTTAAAGACTTTCTTTTGTTACCGCCCATGGCTTTTTTCCTTATCTTCGGGCACTTAAAGCCCTCTTAAGTTACCGTTGGTGGTTTTTTTCCTCCTCCTCGGGCACTAAAGACCTTCTTTAGTTACTGCTCAAGCTCTTTTTCCTCTTCCCTGGGCACTATAAATACAAATAAGTGAACCACCCTCCAATTATCTGGAACACAAAAAAAGACAACCTTTTCAGGTTGTCCTTGATTTGCCTGGCAACGTCCTACTCTCACAGGGACGCGTGTCCCAACTACCATCGGCGCTGAGAAGCTTAACTTCCGTGTTCGGTATGGGAACGGGTGTGACCTTCTCGCCATTGCTGCCAGACTATTTGGTTGAGGTATCATTCCCTCAAAACTAGATAATGCAGAAGAAGTTTGTAAAACGAGTGTGCCTTAAAAATTGGTTAAGTCCTCGAACGATTAGTATCAGTCAGCTCCACATGTTACCACGCTTCCACCTCTGACCTATCAACCTGATCATCTTTCAGGGTTCTTACT
>NZ_JAGGQY010000057.1:0-6845 GCF_018613105.1 Bacillus sp. ISL-77 | reverse complement strand
TATGGTTTACTATAACAATTACCGTTATCAATGGAATTTAAATAAGATGACCCCTATTCAATATAGGAATCATCTTTTAGCTTCTTAACTCTTTTTTTCATGTGTCCTTGACATGGGTGCCAGTTTAAAACAAAGTGTCTCCTTTTCAGATTCAGCAGAGAATGGTATGAAGCAATATATTTTCTAAAATGGTTAAGTGAATATCAAAATTATTCTATGACCCCAGATTCCGTAATGGCTACATCTGCATGGACATTTACTTTTAGATTTTGATAGTCAGTTGCCCACTGTTTAAAATTGAATTGCCTAGTGTTGCTTTTTACAAAATGCCCATATCCTACTGGATCAATATTTTTTTCCTGAAACCCTTTTGTTAATTTTTTACATTCAACTTCAATTTTCTTTTGTAGTTTCTTTTCGATTTCTTTAATTTCCTTTGGTGTAGCACGGTTGCCGGAGTATTCATTTAAGATAGCTTTAATCTTAAGCTGCACATTTACTGTAACGGGATCTCTGGATGCAAGCCGCATTTTGTATTTTGAACGGATGCTTTCAATGGCTGCCAAATCTTTGCCCATGTTCACCTTTAAGGTTCCTTGACTATATTTGTCAACCAGCAGCTTGAAATAGAACATTTTCTCAGCTGGAATGGTTTCCACGACTTTTCCATACCGAAAAAAGCTGATTCCGCTTATTTCAATCTGATCCTTTCCAATTTTTCTTAACTGCGGGAGATAAGGTGTTTTCCCCAATTGATTAAAATCAAATAAAAAACGCTGAAGGTTTGTTTTGGGCACATCTTTTGTTTTCATATTATGGCGAATGAGATTGGATAAATAAACGGCATTTCCTCTTTTTCCAAACTGACCTTCAACAAAATCCTTTGCTTCACCCTCTGTTACAGCGAGGTAAAGGCCGGCACCTACGCTGGGATCCCGTTGAAACGAATCAATGAGGTCTAAAATTCCTTTTTTTCTCGCAAGCCGTTCACCAAAAAGGACTACTTTAAGACTTCCTGTCACGATCGGATCTGAAGATTGACGCTGCACATCTCTAAAAAAATCCCTGCTTAACATAGAAGAGGCCGTAAAGGTTTTATTTTCAACGGCTTTATCTGGCAAATAGATAGGTACTAATGCCGTTCCGCGTATCTTATCACCAACATAATCATAAGCGCTTCCCGTTTCGAGATTAACATCATCTAAGATCTCCTTTTGTACACACCCTACAAGAACTGTGGTTAAAATTAGTAGGGATATCATGATACTTTTCATTTTTTCTTCACCTTCTTCACAATAAGAATCAGAAAAAAGAGTAATGGGATGTACCCGTAGTTAATCAAAAAAGCAATTTTTCCTGTATAGTCGATCAAGGTGTGAATTTGTTGCCGGGTCTTTAAAAAATTAATGGTGATTAACACGACCATTGATAATAAGAGGACACCATATTTTTGCTTCAGGTTAATCACCCTTTTTACAATGCGGCTGGCACACCAAAGAGCAATACAAAAATTGGGGAGAATGATGATATTCCAATTGGCGATGCCAATGTATTCAAATCTCTCGACAAAAGGCATTTCCACTATTTTCCACATTGTCAACGTTGCCCAGATATTCTTTTGCAGCTGTCCCTCTGAAAAATAGGCAAAGGTTGCAATGGTAAGAAGTGTATAGAGAAAAGTGGTTAAAAGAACACCCAGATGGGCCCATTTTTTTGATTTTTGTGGTTCTTTAATAAACGGGTAAATAAACAATAGTACCTCATAGCCGAGATAAGTAAGGACATTTGATAAGATGCCATAACCAGATCCCTAATCGAGTGATCAAAGATTGGAAGTAAATTTCTTAAATCAGCATAGGGTATGGTAAATAAAAAAGTGAATATTAGATATGCCGGAAGAACGACTCCGAAAAATGCCACACCTGTTACCGTTCTAAACCCTCCGAAAATAATATAAATAGCCAAACCACAAAAAGCCAATGAATACCAAAAGGTACTCATATCCTGAAACATCCACACTTGTACGACCTCAATAAAGGTCCTAAGCACCGAGACACAGATAAGTAAAAAATATTACACAAATGGCAGAGATAGGAGTTTGCCCATTTTCTTTCCAAATACGAAAGTATGAGCTGATACAATATCCCCATTGGCTGTTTCAGCGATTTTGTAAATCATCCATAGAATGATATGGACGCTTAAACCAGCAATAACTACCGATATCCATGCATCATATCCTGCGGTCTGAGCGATAATGCGCTGATAGCCAAGGACACCTATGCCAAGCTGCATAGTGTGGACTAGAAAAAAAACTAAAAAAGGCGATATTTTTGCTTTTTCAGGCACTAATTGTTCCATATCCCAACACTCGCCTCCTATTCATCAATATCTCTTTTTTCCTTTTTTTCATTAAGAGAAAAACGAACAGGATTTTGTGTCCGTAAATCTTGTGGCCTTTTGGATTGTTTGCTGAACGGAAGCCTAATAAGCGAATCCTTCAAATCCATCATTCTAGGTGGATAGATTGGTTCTAAAAAAGGCCTGTTAAGGGAAGTAAGCCTTATTACGTGTGTCATTAACAGACAAAAACAAAAAACGATTCCAAGCAGCCCCCACAATTCTGCAAAAAACAAGAAAGGAAAGCGCAGTAACCGAATGGCGTTGCCCATTTTATAAACAGGTGTCGTAAAAGATGCTAATGCTGCCAGCGCCACGATGATTAGGAGGACGTTACTTGTCAGTCCGGCTTCAACAGAGGCCGTTCCGATAACGATACCGCCCACGATACCAATCGTCTGGCCAACCTTAGTAGGAAGACGCGCTCCCGCTTCCCGAAGCAGTTCAATCGTCAGTTCCAAAAAAAGTGCTTCCAGAATGGGCGGGAGCGGTATTTCCCGGCGGGAGGTAACCAAAGTGTTCATTAAATCCTTTGGTATCAGTTCGTAATGGTAGGATAAGGTCGCTACATATACAGGCGTTATTAAAATTGAAAAGGCAACGGCGAAAAGCCGGATCAGCCGGAAAAAAGAGGATAACATCCAATTTAAGAAATAATCCTCAAAGGAACTGAAGAATTCAACCAGTGTTGTTGGCGCAATCAATGCTTGCGGTGACCCATCAACAAGGATAGCAATTTTCCCTTCTGCCAGAATGGCTGTCACCCTGTCTGGACGCTCCGTATCCAGAAGTTGGGGAAAAGGGGAATTTTTATTATCAGATATGATTTGGACGATATAGGAACTATCCGTAATAGCATCAAATTCGATACCTTTTATCCGTTCCCTAATGGTTTTGACATTGGTGGGATCGGCAATGCCATCAATGTGCAAAACGGATATTTTCGTTTTAGAAAGAGAACCCACTGTAAAATCTTCAATAATAAGTTCTTTCACGGGGAGCCTTTTACGAATGAGGTTGATATTTTGCTCTACTGATTCGACAAAAGCTTCCTTCGGGCCGATTACACTAAATTCAACCTCCGGCGTTGTAATGCCGCGGACAAGCTCTTTTTGGGCGGCCAAAAACGCAAAGTTTTTTTTGTCTGAATCATGTGTTAATAGTACATATCCATTAAACAATTTCTGTTCGATTACGCTTGGATCGTTGCTAATTTGCACGTCAGCTATCGCGATAAGTTTCTTTACATCTTCGATTGTTTCGAAGGGTTTCTCTAGTAAATAAGGAAGGGCATTCTCCTGCAAAATGCTTTCGTCAATTAGCGTAGCAATAAAGGAAAAAGAAAACTGAGTGTTTGTTGGTTGATTGATATAATAAACCTGTTTAAAATCGTTTGAGCGTTTGAGATATTGTTCGAGTGATTCTTTTTCATCTGTTTGTCCCTGTTTTTTTGTAAACCAGCCCATTATCGTTTTCACCGCCGTATTCAGCATTGTATTTATTATTTCCAATGCTGGAAGGATTATGAATTACAATTAGTAGTCAGATGAAAACTCATTTTGAGCACTATGAACCTTTGTTGTTCATATTCAATTCATATATTCTTTGTATAATCATGTTTGTAATAAGGAATGGGATATGTTAATTACCGACAAAGATAGAAAGGATGTAAATTAATATGTCAGAAGTGAAGCAACAAAAAGGCTGGGGTCAATTTATTCAATTGGTGCTACGAACAAAACCATCAAAGCTTTTTAATGAAGGGAAGAACGACCCTCATTATCGCCCATCGTTTATCAACTGTCATTGATTCTGATCAAATTATCTTTTTCGAAAAAGGAAAAATTACCGGAAGTGGTACACACGAACAACTTCTACAAACTCACTCTTTGTATCGTGAATTTGCCGAGCAACAATTACGATTAATAGAACCTGCGTAATAACTCGGAAGGATGAGGATGAATGACGAAAATAATAATTGTCGATGATGACTGCTATATTCGAGAACTTGTCCTCCTTTTTTTAAAAAAGGACGAGCTTTATGAGGCTTCTGATGGTATAAAGGCATTGCAATTGATGGAAAAAATAAAGGTAGATTTAGCAATCATTGATATTATGATGCCAAACATGGATGGCTGGGAATTATGTCGAGAGCTTCGGGAGTTCAGTGATATTCCGATCTTAATGTTAACCGCCAAAGGAGAAACAGCGCAAAAGGTGAAGGGGTTTGATCTCGGGGCGGGAGGAAAAGGTTAATTATGCCTTATATCTTATGGATCAAGGGATGAGTCGTACGGATGCTGCAGAAAAAGCCAGTATCTCTAGAATGACTCTGTATCGTAAGATGCAAAAAATAATGAGACTAACTAGTAACCAATGGGGGCAAGAGGTCTTGAGAAATGTCTACTGTCTACTTTGCCCCTGGTTGCACGAACGCTGGTACTACCCTATTTAAGAGATTTTTTCCTTTTGAAAATGTGCGAAAATATTGGTTATCCACTTTGATATCAACATCACAGTAATCAATCCGAGGAATAAATATATATAATTTATCCCCTTATCTATTCGGAATATTCCCAAGGTGGATAAAGCTGGTCTCCAAAGGAAGGCTATAAAAACGCTAAGACCACCGGACCAACAGGTAAGCCAGGACCAACAGGACCAACAGGACCAACGGACTCAATTTTTATGAATACAAGTATATACCAATATGTGAAAGATATTAGTATCAGCTTGTGCTTGTCCCCAAACTTAATAGGTTTATTTTAGTATGTTGATGTTCAGAGAAGAGGTTACGTAAAAAAAGTCTTTTGTTTAATAAGAGACTTTTTGTATTCTCTATACATGTACAGTTAACATATCCTCACCATCCCTACTATATCAACATTTCTATGGTGTTCCGAAAAAATGAAATATGCAGGATTTTATACATGCCCGTAACCGTGCGGGTTTTCGGGTTCCGCTTTTCTTCCGGATAGGACTGTCCCCTTCAACTACCGATTAATTGAGCTAGGCAGTCAATTTCAAATTTTTATTGTAGATAATATCCCTCATCAAATTGCTGAAGAATTTGTAGAGTATATATTTTATCATAACGATGATAAAGATGTTTAACTCTTCCATAATAATAGATTCAGATTTATCAAAAGCTACCCCATTTTAAAACCAAATAAAAGCCTTCACGCTGCAGTTTCAAAAACTCACTCATTTTTTGTATACCCCTTCTTAATTTCGCCTACTTTTTCTAAAAATAATTTTCAACATAATGTCAACTATGTTGCGTTTATTGGATATGAGGGCATGATATGCTTTTAGCAGCCAAACCTTTATTTACTCAATATACTAAAAAAACATCTACTGGAATCCAAACAGTATCTATTTCCATTCAAGTTTATATTTTTTTCAGCAGCATGATTCATAATTCTCCCAAAGGAGGAAACGATAAATAAAAAATGGTAGACGGTGGTGAGACGCCAAGAAGGGCTGGTTTGCAAAAAAACTGGGAAAATGATGAAATAGAATCCCTGGAGCAATATCTTCACCGATCAAAGGATTATAAAAAGGTTTCTTTTATTAATCGTCAAACCAATAACAGTTTTTCTATTTCATTTATTATTTAATGATATGGTCTGTAAACTCTTTAATCAGACAAAAAGAATTTTGGGTTTTTAGCTGCCTAAAAGGAACTTGCGGCATTACAACGCCTGAGGTTGAATTTAGCGTAATCGGTCCGAAGGAAGCTTTTGTCGAATCAATTGAGCAAAATGTAAAACTTATTTCCCAAAAGGCTTCCCGTTAAAGAACGATTGTTGAAGAATTAACCGTCGGCTCTCATTCCAAAACGAATGTGGTCATTATGCCATTGATGGCATTACCGATCCTGAGAATGTTCAAACCGTTAGAGAACGGATCAAAAGTGTTGAATTTATTGCCATTACAGATAGTTCCTACATAGTTCAATTAAATATCGTATAATAAAAATTCCGCTTTTCCACAGCTTCTGGACACGGAGCGTCCGGACAGGGTCAAGGCCATTCTGACAGAAGGGAAAATAGCCATATTCGTTGATAGGTGTCCACAAGTCCTGATTACCCCAACAACTCTGGTTGAATTCTTCAGTTCTTTCGAGGATTATTTCCTAATTTGGATGTATCCTCTTTTTTCCTGCTGATCCGGCTTTTCGCCGTTGCCTTTTCAATTTTAATAACGCCTGTATATGTAGCGACCTTATCCTACCATTACGAACTGATACCAAAGGATTTAATGAACACTTTGGTTACCTCCCGCCGGGAAATACCACTCCCTCCCATTTTGGCGGCGCTTTTTTTAGAGTTAACCATTGAATTACTAAGAGAGGCAGGAGCACGGCTTCCTACCAAAGTCGGTTAGACAATTGATATCGTAATCGGAACAGCGTCCATTGAATCAGGACTGACAAGTAATGTCCT
>NZ_JAGGQY010000056.1:0-25238 GCF_018613105.1 Bacillus sp. ISL-77 | reverse complement strand
GGATTTGTCGACAGTCTGAAAGCTCCCGCAACCGCGGGAGCTTTTTGTAGTTATTTTCTACAGTTATTTTTTTCCGTCGTTTAACCCCCGTGCCTCTTCCGGGCCTGATAGCTTAGTAGCACCAGGGTAGTGCAAAGCCTGATCACGATCTGACTCCACTCTGCTGCTTTCGCGTAACTTTTTTTCTTGTCGGTCTTTTCCCATTCCTACACACCTCCTCTTAATAAGATGATTCACACAGGAAATATTATTCAAGGAAGTATGAAACTACATAAAGATTACCAATAATGAAAATAATAGGAGGTGTATGAGTTGGAAGGGTTAATCTTTTATTGGAGCTGTTGGGCCTTTTGGATTTACTTAACATTTATCTTAGAAAAACAAAACCCATTTCGAGTTAAACTTGCTGCTATCGTTTTAATTGCACTAATATTATCTAACATTCAATTTATGGTAGGTGAATTTGAAATACAAGCAAGTGGATTATTTATTTTAGGTATCTGTTATTTATTCATAAGCCAGGAAAAACGAGGAGGAATAATTTACTTTTTTATTTGTTCATTCATAATAACAATTGCATATGTAACCTTCCATTTATTTGAGATATTTGATCCAATTTGGATCGTTTTTAAAAAGGAATGGATGATGGGTATAGCATTGTGGTATTTAGCCATACTATTGCAAAAAACTTTAAAAGGGAGATTGATCATAATTTTTGCAGGTGGAATGCAGGGAGAGATTTTATATGCCTATATATTAAATAAATTCCAATTTCCCTATTTGATTGGGGAATTTGCCTATTTAGATGTTTGTTCGTTAACGGCACTTTTGCTTGCAGGATGGAGTACATTGGAAAACGCTGGTACAATATTGCAAAATCATTTTCATTTCTTTGAAAAAGGAAAGCAAAAATCCTCGTAATTTAGAATCTTGTCAAGCTTCCCCATTGCGGGAAAGGAGTATCATTGATAATATAATATAGTTAGGCCCTTCTAGATGACAGAAGGGTTTCTTTACTTAATAAGAACTATAGGGAATTATCCCGCATTAACGGGAAGTAAGACCCCCATGAAGGAAGTTTCACTCTATGCTAACATACTAAATTGTATTTGATTATAGAAAAGAAAGGATGGCGATTGTAATTGGTTAAACCTGTTATTGCCATTGTAGGACGGCCCAACGTAGGAAAATCAACTATTTTTAATCGAATTGTCGGTGAACGTATTTCCATTGTTGAGGACATTCCAGGAGTTACAAGAGATCGTATTTATAGTTCAGGTGAGTGGTTAACACATGACTTTAACGTGATTGATACTGGTGGTATAGATATTGGTGACGAACCTTTTTTAGAGCAAATCCGCCAACAAGCGGAAGTGGCGATTGATGAGGCTGATGTTATTATCTTCTTAACAAATGGACGAGAAGGGGTAACAGCAGCCGATGAAGAAGTGGCAAAAATATTATATAAGTCTAAAAAACCGGTTGTATTAGCTGTAAATAAAATAGATAATCCTGAAATGCGTGAAGATATCTATGATTTTTATTCATTAGGGTTTGGTGAGCCTATTCCAATTTCAGGGGCACATGGACTAGGGTTAGGTGACTTATTGGATGAGGCAGCAAGACATTTTCCAAAAAACAAACCTATTGAATATGGTGAAGATGTAGTCAAATTTTCCTTAATTGGGCGGCCAAATGTAGGGAAATCCTCATTGGTAAATGCTATATTAGGCGAAGAACGTGTAATCGTAAGTGATATTGCCGGTACAACTCGTGATGCAGTCGATTCTCCATATACATTTAATGGGGGAAAATATGTCATAATTGATACAGCAGGAATTAGGAAAAAAGGGAAGGTATATGAGAGCACGGAAAAATATAGTGTCCTCCGTGCACTAAGGGCAATTGAACGTTCTGACGTTGTTCTTGTTGTCATTAACGCCGAAGAAGGAATCATTGAACAGGACAAAAAGATAGCTGGGTATGCACATGAAGCTGGCAGGGCTATCGTTATTGTTGTAAATAAGTGGGACGCTATTGAAAAAGATGAGAAGACCATGAAGGAACTTGAACACAAGATCAGGGAACATTTCTTATTTCTTAGTTATGCTCCAATTGTGTTTTTATCCGCAAAAACAAAAAAACGAATCCATACACTTCTACCAATGATCAACACTGCTAGTGAAAACCACTCGATGAGGGTTGAAACAAGTGTGCTTAATGATGTCATCATGGACGCAGTAGCAATGAATCCGACCCCAACAGACAATGGCAGACGCTTAAAATTATATTATACAACCCAAGTGGCTGTTAAACCGCCAACCTTTGTTGTGTTTGTAAACGAACCTGAATTATTGCACTTTTCCTATGAACGCTTCCTAGAGAACAGAATTAGAGATGCTTTTGGATTTGAAGGAACTCCTATCAAAATTTTTGCAAGAGAAAGAAAATAAAAGATAAGGTGGGTGTGATTTAAATTGAATGCTACTAAAACTGCAATAGCTGTTATCGGAGCAGGAAGCTGGGGAACCGCATTGGCAATGGTACTTGCAGACAATGGACATGAGGTCCGTCTTTGGAGCCATAACGAGGTTCAGGTGAAAGAAATTAATGAAGAGCACACAAATAAGAAATATTTGCCTGAAATCGTTCTTTCAGAATTAATTGTGGGGTATGCTTCATTAAGTGATACATTAGCGGGAGTGGATACAATTATATTAGCTGTTCCCACGAAAGCAATACGTGAGGTAATTGGAAAAATTCGTGCTGTGCAAGCTGGTCCGATTTTGATCGCACACGTAAGTAAAGGAATCGAACCTGATTCATTAATGCGTATATCAGAAATAATAAGAGAAGAAATGCCCAAAGAATTGCTAAAAGATGTCGTTGTTCTGTCTGGTCCTAGTCATGCTGAAGAAGTAAGCCTTCGTCACCCAACAACGGTAACCGTTACTTCAGAAAATATGGTTGCCGCAGAAAAAGTACAGGATTTATTCATAAACAACAATTTTCGAGTGTACACGAATTCAGATATTATCGGTGTTGAAATAGGTGGTGCATTAAAAAATATTATTGCACTTGCAGCGGGTATTACAGATGGGCTTGGTTATGGTGATAATGCAAAAGCAGCCTTAATGACACGCGGATTAGCTGAAATTGCTCGTCTAGGTACCAAAATGGGAGCCAATCCATTAACTTTTTCAGGCCTAGCAGGAATAGGTGATTTAATTGTTACATGTACAAGCGTCCATTCAAGGAACTGGAGAGCGGGAAACCTATTAGGTAAAGGGAAAACCCTTAATGAGGTTTTGGATAACATGGGGATGGTTGTAGAGGGTGTGAGAACCACCAAAGCGGCTTATCAGTTAGCGAAAAAGTATGATGTAAACATGCCAATAACCTTTGCGCTATATGATGTCTTATTTAACGGGAAGAACGCAATAGACGCTGTAGATGTATTAATGGCACGTGGAAAGACCCACGAAATGGAAGATTTGGTTAATGTTTTAGATGAAAGGAATATTGAAGACTAAAAAATGTCCCAAATGGAATTAAATAGGGGCGGGCAGTGTTACTGCTCATGAATATTTTTATTAATAAATAGGCGTTCTAAAGAGGCGCTTTGTGTCTAGATTGCATACAATGCAACGAAGCAACCTGGTAGTTTGACGCTGGAGTATGGGTTATTTAGTCTTTAAAGCTGAAGTAAAGAATTCGCCCCTCTTTACTTCAGTTTTTTTTTGGTGAGGAAGAGAACATGAAAGTTTTTAGTTTAAAATTTTTCTAGAAAAGTTATAGCTTGTGATATAATTAATTTTCGAAAAAGGGGGAGTTTAGTGTGTCACCAGCAATGTTTAAAATGTGGGTGTCGATTGCTGGAATGGGGTTTATGTTCCTTGCGATTATGACAATTTATTTCAGCAGATATAAGTTAAAAGGAGTATTTCGAATTATTACAGCAATTATCGCTTACTTATTAATGATTGTTTCTGGACTAACGCTTCTTATTGTTTTCTTAACATAATCGGGGTTAAATACATAAATAAAGTGGTGATCAAATGAAATGGAATGTGCTCGGTTGTTTTCTAGCTTTAACCGCTTTTTTACTGGCAGGATGCATGTATCCTCAAGAGGAATTAGCGAAGAATCAAATCCCTTATCAAGATCAAATCCAAGCTGTTCAAACCGCTGTGGATGCCTTTAGAGAGGAAAATAGCGGAATCCTTCCAATAAAAACAAAAGAAGCAGAAACGCCGATTTATCAGAAGTATCCAATTGAATTTAAAAAAATCACTCCAAAATATATCGCGGAGCCACCAGGAAATGCTTATGAAAATGGGGGGGGCTTCCAATATGTACTCGTAGATGTGGAGACCAAGCCGACTGTAAAATTATTTGATTTAAGAATAACAGATGTGATACGAGATATTAAATTACGAATTAAAACAAAAGGGTATCCACCATATAAAAAGCAAATTGCTAAAAATGTTTTTTCCCTTGATTTTAAACAGCTAGGATATAAAAAAGATCCTTTCATTGTCAGTCCGTTTTCTAATCAAAATTTATCTTTTGTCATAACTGGGAGTGCAGAAGTATATGTAGATTATCGCCCGGATTTATACCAAGCAATGAAAAAAGCGGACGAGAAGGTAAAATCAGGGGAGGATATTCGCTCAATTTTAGTGAATGATTCAATGTTTGTGCCTGCCTATTCCTTGCCGTATACATGGGATTCTAAGACGAAAGAACCAGTATTTTTAGAAGAATAATGTGCTTATTCTTATATTTAGTCATAACCCTTTTCCTATGAAATATATTGTAGGAGAAGGGTTTTTTTGCTAATGCCAAAGAAAAACATATATTGAAACCCTCCATTATATCAAATGTTCAGACACTACAGATACAAGAGAACCTAGTGAATTTTTAATAAGGGGGTAAAAAAGTTTTCGAAAAGTGTCATAACATTATAGGACAACGTCATAAACATATACTGTCCAAAAATACCTAAAATGGATGTTTAATCCCACTTTACTCTATGATCGGGAGGGGATCACTTGGAAAAGGTTGATATTTTTAAAGATATTGCCGAAAGAACTGGCGGTGATATTTATTTAGGGGTAGTAGGAGCAGTACGGACTGGAAAATCTACATTTATTAAAAAATTTATGGAGCTGGTCGTGTTACCGAATATAAACAGTGAAGCTGAGAGGTCACGGGCACTGGATGAACTGCCTCAAAGCGCTGCAGGAAAAACAATTATGACAACTGAACCAAAATTCGTGCCTAATCAAGCAGCAACTGTTCATGTTGATGATGGATTAAATGTCAATATTAGGCTAGTTGATTGTGTTGGTTATACAGTGCCAGGTGCTAAAGGCTATGAGGATGAAAATGGCCCAAGAATGATTACTACCCCATGGTATGAGGAACCAATTCCTTTCCATGAAGCTGCTGAAATTGGCACTAGGAAAGTCATTCAGGAGCATTCCACTATTGGTGTGGTTGTTACAACGGATGGGACAATAGGTGAGATTCCAAGAAGTAACTATATTGAGGCAGAAGAAAGAGTTATTAACGAACTGAAGGAAGTTGGCAAACCGTTCATCATGGTTGTTAACAGTGCGCAGCCCTACCATCCAAGCACTGAAACGCTAAGATCGAGTTTAGCAGAAAAATATGATATCCCGGTAATTGCCATGAGTGTTGAAAGTATGCGCGACAGTGATGTTCTGAATGTCCTCCGTGAAGCACTTTACGAGTTCCCTGTACTTGAAGTCAATGTGAATTTGCCAAGCTGGGTTATGGTTCTAAGAGAAAACCATTGGCTTCGTGAAAGCTATCAAGATGCGGTCAAGGAAACTGTAAAAGATATCAAGAGATTAAGAGATGTTGATCGAGTTGTCCAACATTTTAGTGAGTTTGAATTTATTGAAAGAGCTGGATTAGCAGGAATTGAAATGGGCTCAGGGGTTGCTGAAATTGATTTAATTGCCCCAGATGAATTGTATGATGATATATTAAAAGAAATCGTTGGGGTAGAAATCCGTGGGAAAGATCATCTGCTCGAATTAATGCAGGATTTTGCCCATGCCAAAGCAGAGTATGATCACATTGCTGATGCCTTAAAAATGGTGAAACAAACGGGTTACGGAATTGCCTCACCAACACTTTCTGATATGAGTCTTGAAGAGCCGGAAATTATTCGTCAAGGTGCCCGGTTTGGCGTAAGGCTTCGTGCCGTAGCACCATCGATTCATATGATCAAAGTGGATGTAGAATCTGAATTCGCCCCAATTATTGGTACGGAAAAACAAAGTGAGGAGCTTGTAAGATACTTAATGCAGGATTTCGAGGATGACCCGTTATCCATTTGGAATTCAGACATCTTTGGCCGCAGCTTAAGCTCCATTGTTCGTGAGGGTATCCAAGCAAAGCTGAGCTTAATGCCAGAAAATGCAAGATATAAACTTAAAGAAACGTTAGAGAGAATTATCAACGAAGGCTCAGGCGGATTAATTGCCATTATTCTATAGGCTCTGACTCCTAATCGGGGTCTTTTTTTTGTGGAAATGAGGGTGTCGTATTTTTGGTTTCACGGACATTAGTGAGAAAAATCTACCAAAATGGGCAAAATAAGTAGAATTTTGTTGAACAAAAGAAAAGATTACCATTATTTAATGAAATCTTCTTGATAAGCTGAATTGATTATGATAATCTTTAAACTGAATTACGTTATAGTGTTTGAACCCTTATTTCATAAGGGTTTTCCTTAAAAAAATAGATTTGAGTTACCAATTTAGCTATTTATGGTTACTTTGGTAATAAAACCGAGCTATGACGTATAGAAATCAGAAAAATTGTTTAGAAATGTAGATAAGTAATCTTATTTACGAATCTTGATAATTTCTTTGGGAGGAGGTGAATGGCATGAACAAGACAGAACTTATTAATGCAGTTGCTGAAGCAAGCGAGCTTTCAAAAAAGGACGCTACTAAAGCAGTTGATGCTGTTTTTGATGCGATTTTAGATGCTTTAAAAAATGGTGATAAAGTACAATTAATCGGTTTTGGAAACTTTGAAGTACGTGAGCGTGCAGCTCGTAAAGGTCGTAACCCTCAAACAGGTGAGGAAATCGAAATCGCTGCTAGCAAAGTTCCAGCTTTTAAACCAGGTAAAGCGCTTAAAGACGCAGTAAAATAATTACATAAATTTATTGCTAGAGGCGAATGCTTAAGTAAAAAGGTCATGGTAAAGTCCATGGCCTTTTTTCTACTTTTTTGCTTGAACTAAAAAGATTGTGCTAATATGTATTTGTCATATATACTTGACTGAACAATAGGGGGAATTTTAATATGTCACAAGTGAATCGTGCCCAAATTGAAGAAGCGGTACGTTTAATATTAGAAGCAATCGGTGAAGACCCAAACCGTGAAGGACTGCTTGATACACCTAAACGTGTAGCAAAAATGTATGAAGAAGTTTTTAGTGGATTAAATGAGGATCCGAAGAAGCATTTTGAAACCATCTTTAGTGAAGATCATGAAGAATTGGTATTGGTTAAAGATATCCCTTTTTATTCTATGTGTGAACACCATCTCGTTCCTTTCTTTGGTAAAGCACATGTAGCCTACATCCCGAAAAATGGTCGTGTTACTGGATTGAGTAAATTGGCAAGAGCTGTAGAAGCCGTAGCAAAAAGACCTCAACTCCAAGAACGGATTACATCCACGATTGCTGATAGCATGATGGAAAAATTAGAACCGCACGGAGTGATGGTGGTTGTCGAAGCAGAACATATGTGTATGACCATGCGCGGTGTAAAAAAGCCAGGGTCTAAAACAGTAACCACTGCAGTCCGCGGTGTTCTTGCTGACGATGCGATTGCTCGGGCTGAAGTGCTATCTTTAATAAAATATTAGTCTAATTTTCCTAAAGTATTTGAGGTGATCAAATGGAAAAACGCTATCCACAAAATAGTGAGTATGTAGTTATTAAAGCGATTGATGATGGTGTCAGTGTTATCGGCTTAACAAGGGGCACAGATACAAAATTTCATCATTCTGAGAAGCTGGATAAAGGAGAAGTGCTTATAGCTCAATTTACTGAGCATACTTCTGCTATAAAAATCAGGGGAAATGCGAAAATTCTTACTCATCTGGGTGAAGTAGAAAGTGAATTGAAAAAATAAGATAATCAGTTCGATTCACATTGTTTTCATCTTATTTCATATGAGCGTAAATGATTATTTTGTGAATTTCTGCCTAAAGAAAACCTTTTATGATATAATGGTGTCTGCCTTGTTTTTAGAGAATGGTTAGGCTTTTCTTTATTAAACGGCATGAATTTTACTATGCAAATAGGAAATAAGAATACATAAAGACATTACTTCGGGGAAGCAAGGGTGATTAAATTGCTGGACATTCGACAAAAATTCACAAATATTAGAGAGCAGGTCGAAAAAAGAGTTTGTGACACATACTTGCTTAATTATATTGAAATTCCGATTATAGACGAAGATAAACTGCTTCTTCTAGTCTCAATAATGGATCGCCTCGAATTGTCATACAGTGATATGCAGAACTACGCCTTGTCAACAATGTTAATTCAAATTGCCCTTGATACCCATGAACATATTACAGATGCATCTGTAGAGGAAAAAAATCGTCAATTAACCGTTCTAGCAGGCGATTATTTTAGTGGCTTATATTATAAGCTTCTAGCAGATTCGGAAGATATATTGATGATCAAGGCACTTTCTAGAGGAATTAAAGAAGTCAATGAAAATAAAATTTCTGTATATCAAAATGAAATTTTAGACATAGAAGAGCTAATGACAAGTATTGGGCTGATTGAAAGTTCCTTACTTGCCCATCTTTCCGAATATTTTAAAGTGGATTTATGGAATGATTTTCTAGAAAACCTGCTTTTATTTAAACGTTTACTTCATGAAAAACGTCAATTTTTACAAACAGGAAGTTCCGTATTGTTCGAAGCCCTAAAATCAATTGTTTTCCCAATCAATAATAATAAGGCGAAAGAGTTGTCTAGGGAACAGCAAAATCACTTATTTCTGTGTTGCGACCATCATCTGGAAAGGTCAAAAGAAGTTATTGAAAAGGGATTAGAACAGTTGCCATACTTAAATGAATTACTTGAGAAAAGGATTGTATCAATCTTAAGCCAATACCAGCCAAATGCAAAAACTTTTGTGGAAGAAGGGTAATAAAAACATGCAGGAATCGAAAGAACAGCGAGTTCACAATGTGTTTGAAAAGATATCTGATAACTACGATAAAATGAATTCTGTTATCAGTTTTCAACAGCACATCAAGTGGCGGAAAGACACGATGAAAAAAATGAATGTGCAGCCTGGTTCAAAAGCTCTCGATGTTTGCTGTGGTACTGCTGATTGGACAATAGCCTTAGCAGAAGCGGTTGGTCCAACAGGTGGAGTTACTGGATTGGATTTTAGCCAAAACATGCTCAATGTGGGTATTGATAAGGTTAAAGAACTCGGGTTAAAACAGGTCAAGTTAGTACATGGGAATGCAATGGAACTCCCTTTTCCAGATAATAGTTTTGATTATGTAACGATTGGCTTTGGTTTAAGGAATGTCCCTGATTACCTGCAAGTTTTAAAAGAAATGCACCGAGTAGTAAAGCCAGGTGGAATCGCTGTCTGTCTAGAGACATCACAACCTACACTAATTGGCTATAAACAGCTCTATTATTTTTATTTTCGCTTTATTATGCCGATGTTTGGTAAATTGCTTGCAAAAAGCTATCGAGAGTATGCTTGGCTTCACGAGTCAGCACGTGATTTTCCAGGGATGAGGGAGCTTGCTAAAATGTTTGAGCAAGCCGGCTTCAAAGATGTGAGATACAAACCATATAGCGGCGGTGCTGCAGCTGTACATATTGGTAAAAAAAATTAATTTATTGAACTCGAAGACAGGATGAAAAGCTGGTGAATTCAAATGAAATTAAAAATGATGTATTCATTTTTGAATTCGGATATTAACTTGATTGAAAAAAAGTTAGAAGAGACTATAAAGGCAGATTCCCTTCTGCTTAGACAGGCTTCTATGCATACATTACAAGCCGGCGGGAAAAGAATTCGTCCTGTTTTTGTTTTGCTTGCAGGAAAATTTGGTAAATATGATATCCATGTGATGAAGAATGTTGCTGTTGCGCTTGAATTAATTCATATGGCATCACTTGTCCATGATGATGTGATCGACGATGCTGATCTTCGCCGTGGCCAGCCTACCGTGAAATCCAAATGGGATAACAAAATTGCCATGTATACCGGTGACTTTGTTTTTGCTCTAGCGATTGAATTGATGACTAATATCGAAAATCCCGAAGCCCATAAAATTTTAGCCAATACGATTGTTGAAGTGTCAGTAGGTGAAATTCAACAAATTAAAGATAAATATCGCTTTAATCAAAATCTGCGAGATTATCTCCGCAGAATTAAGAGGAAAACTGCCCTGTTAATTGCAGTTAGCTGCCAATTGGGAGCTATAGCTGCAGAGGTTGAAGAATCCATCCATAAAAAACTTTATCGGTTCGGGTATTACGTCGGAATGTCTTATCAAATAATTGATGATATTTTAGACTTTACCTCAACTGAGAAGGAACTTGGGAAACCTGCTGGCGGAGACCTAGTGCAGGGGAATGTTACTGCCCCAGCTCTTTACGCAATGGAAAATGATGAAATCCGTAATGAAATAGAAAAGGTCAATGAGGAAATGGATGCTCATGAAATAACAAAGATTATTTCGTTAATTAAGCAATCAGGAGCAATCGAAAAATCATTCGCACTAAGCGAACTTTACTTACAAAAAGCTTTAGCAGAATTAGAGGGGATACCTGCGAATAAAGCAAAAAAAACCCTAAACGATATTGCAAAGGTTATTGGGAAACGAAAATTCTAAACAACTTGTTAAATTTTCAAAAAAGTGATAATATTTTTCATGGATTGTTTCTTAAATACAATCAATATACATAATAATTAATTTTTAGGAGTGGAATTCATGGAAAAAACATTTTTAATGGTAAAGCCCGATGGTGTACAGCGTAACCTAATTGGAGAAATCGTCGCACGTTTTGAAAGAAAGGGCTTTCAATTAGTTGGAGCAAAGTTAATGAGCATTCCCAATGAACTAGCTGAAGAACATTATGGTGAGCACAAGGAGCGTCCTTTCTTCGGTGAATTAGTAGATTTCATCACTTCTGGTCCTGTTTTTGCAATGGTCTGGCAAGGTGAAAATGTCATCGCTACTGCCCGCCAAATGATGGGTGCTACCAATCCAAAAGATGCTGCACCAGGTACTATTCGCGGTGATTTTGGTTTAACTGTTGGTAAAAATGTTATTCATGGCTCAGATTCACCTGCGAGTGCAGAGCGTGAAATTGGCTTATTTTTTAAAGATTCTGGTGTTGTAGAATACAATAAACTAGTTAACGAATGGATATATTAATTAAATAAGAAGAGGCACTTGTATAGCAATTATACAAGTGTCTTTTTATTTCTCTATATTAATTTAATCCTTATTTTCTGAATTGTTATACTATGTTTATTGGGCACTATATGGTATATTGATAAAAAAATTCTTTAATGAGTTGAAGGGGGAAAGAGTATGGGAATGAGATACTTAACAGCAGGAGAATCCCACGGGCCGCAATTAACAACAATATTAGAAGGCCTCCCTGCTGGAATGCCATTATTATTAGAAGATATAAATGAGGAATTATCCAGGCGCCAAAAAGGGTATGGCCGTGGAAGAAGAATGCAAATTGAAAAGGATACAGCCCAAATCGTTTCGGGAGTCCGTCACGGCTACACTCTTGGCTCTCCTATAGCATTAGTAGTTCAAAACAATGACTGGAAGCATTGGACGAAGATTATGGGAGCGGAGCCCCTAGATGAAGGCCAGGAGGATGAAGTTAAACGTAAAGTAACTCGTGCCCGTCCTGGTCATGCGGATTTAAATGGTGCGATTAAATATGGACATAGGGATATGAGAAATGTCCTTGAACGTTCTTCTGCACGCGAGACAACTGTTAGAGTCGCTGCAGGTGCTGTTGCCAAGAAACTTTTATCATTGGTAGGAGTTAAACTAGTTTCGCATGTGGTTGAAATCGGTGGAATAAAAGCTAATGTCAATCGTTCTCTTACTTTTGAGGCCTTAAAGGACATGACAGAAAATTCTCCTGTTCGATGTGCTGACCCTAATGTGGAAAGCGATATGATGGCTGCCATTGATGAAGCGAAGAAAAATGGTGATTCGATTGGCGGGGTCGTAGAAGTGATTGCGCAAGGTATGCCAGCTGGAGTTGGAAGTTACGTGCACTATGATCGTAAATTGGATGGGAAATTAGCCGCTGCCATTATGAGTATAAATGCGTTTAAGGGTGTAGAAATTGGCATTGGTTTTGAGGCCGCTAGCAAACCGGGAAGCGAAGTCCATGATGAGATAGCTTGGGATCAAGAAAAAGGATATTACCGCAAGACCAACAGACTGGGTGGCTTTGAAGGTGGAATGACGACTGGCATGCCAATTGTTGTCAGAGGTGTGATGAAACCAATCCCCACATTATATAAACCACTGATGAGCGTAGATATTGATACTAAGGAGCCATTTGCTGCGAGCGTTGAACGCTCAGACAGTTGTGCTGTACCTGCTGCTGCAGTGGTTGCAGAGAATGCTGTTGCATGGGAACTTGCAAACGCCCTGATTGAACAATTTTACAGCGACCGCTTTGATGCTTTTGCTACTGAAATAAAAAGGCAGAGAGAATATGCGAGGGATTTTTAATGGAAACCATTCAAATCCAAACAGCGTCAAAAAACTATAATGTATTTGTGGGGGAAGGTGTAAGTAAGGAGCTTGGCCCTTTTTTGGAGAATCATTTTGAGGGTCTAACCAGAATATTAATTATTACAGATGAAACAGTTGCTAAGCTGCACCTAGAAAAATTATTGTTTGAGCTTAAATCGTTTGATCCCGTAATTTTTACTGCCCCTAGTGGCGAAAAGGCAAAAACCTTTGAAGTTTATTATTCTGCGCTTTCAACTGCTCTTGAAAACCGACTTGACCGCAAATCTGTTATACTTTCATTTGGCGGCGGTGCAGTAGGAGATTTGTCAGGATTTGTTGCCGCCTCTTTTATGAGAGGTATACCTTTTATTCAAGTCCCAACAACCATATTAGCCCATGATAGTGCTGTTGGCGGAAAGGTAGCGATCAATCATCCACTCGGGAAAAATATGATAGGAGCCTTTCATCAGCCAGAAGCCGTCTTTTATGATTTAGAATTTTTAAAAACACTTCCTGCTCATGAAATTCGTTCGGGATTTGCAGAGGTTATTAAACATGCACTTATTGATGATTCCGATTTTTTTGATTGGCTGAAAGAAAATGTGGAAGACCTTCAAACCTTATCTATGGAGTTGTTATCGGAATCCCTAATAAAAGGGATAAAGGTAAAAGGTAAAATCGTTAGTCAGGATGAAAAAGAAACTGGAATTCGGGCTTACTTGAATTTAGGTCATACGTTAGGTCATGCTATTGAATCAGAAATGGGTTATGGGAATTTTACTCATGGGGAAGCAGTAATGGTAGGGATGATTTTTACATTAAAGGTAAGTAAAAAATTACTAGGGCTTTCATTCGATTTAGAAGAATTCACCAACTGGATTGAAGGACTTGGGTATGAATCGAAAATACCTGAAAATCTATCTCATGAAAATTTAATTAATAAAATGAAGCAGGATAAAAAATCTGTTTGGCATTCGATTCGTTTTGTATTACTCGAACAATTGGGTCAGCCAGTCCTAAAGGAAATATCAGAAACAGTTTTATTTGAAGAGTTAAAAAGTTCTTAAAGGGGGGTCTTGTCTTGATAAGAGGGATGAGGGGAGCAATCACAGTTAATCAGAACACAGAGGAAGCAATTATTACTGCCACAGAAGAACTGCTGGAGAAGATAATTGAGGAAAACCATATCCAACCTGAATTAGTTGCATCTGTTTTCATTTCAACAACAGAGGATATTAATGCGGTATTCCCGGCAAAGGCATTGCGTAAATTTGAGGGGTGGACTTACGTTCCTGTCATGTGTATGCAGGAAATGCCTGTTCCAAATTCCTTGAAAATGTGTGTTAGAATCATGATGCATGTAAATACAACACAATCTCAAGAAGATATTAACCATGTATACTTAAAAGGGGCTAAAGTCCTTAGACCCGACCTAAGCAATAGTTTAGCGTAATGGGAGGATCTTTTTGAAAGATAGAATACGTCTACAAGAATGGAGTGTATAAATATGAGATGGAAAGAGCAGTTATTAACACTGACTCCCTATCAACCAGGAAAATCAATAGAGGCAGTAAAGAAGCTATATAAACTCGACCAAATTGTAAAGCTAGCATCAAATGAAAATCCTTTTGGATGTTCAGAACAGGTGTTGACCGCTCTTCAATCGAATCAAACAAGTTTAGCGATTTACCCTGATGGGTACGCTACAAATTTAAGAGAGACACTTGCTTCATTTTTACAGGTTGACGAGGATGAATTAATATTCGGTAATGGTTCAGATAATCTTATCCAAATAATTTCTAGGGCACTTTTACATCCGAACGCCAATTCAATTATGGCGACACCTACCTTTTCACAATATAAGCATAATGCTGTTATTGAAGGGGCAGTTAGTAAGGAAGTGCCGCTACTAAACGGAGAACATGATTTAGAGGCAATGCTTGCAGCTATTGATGAACAGACCAATGTTATTTGGCTATGCAGCCCTAATAACCCTACCGGTACATATATACCAGAAAATAAATTAATCGCTTTTCTAGAAAAGGTTCCATCAGATATTCTGGTTGTATTGGATGAAGCCTATTTTGAATATGTTGTTGCTGATGATTACTATGATTCCGTTAACCTAGCTCGTAAGTATGAAAATTTAATTGTCCTAAGAACTTTTTCTAAAATATATGGACTTGCTGCCTTGAGAATTGGATATGGGGTTGCCAATCGCTCGATTATAAAAGCGCTTGAACCTGCAAGGGAGCCGTTTAATGTTAATTCTTTAGGTCAATTAGCAGCATCTACAGCAATCAAGGACCAGGAATTTATAAAAGTCTGCAAAGGAAAAAATAGGCAGGGGCTTGAACAGTTTTATCAATTCTGTGGTGAGAATGAACTTGATTTTTATCCATCACAAACTAACTTTATTTTAATTGATTGTAAAATGGATGGGGATCAGGTTTTCCAACATTTATTGGAGAGAGGATATATCGTCCGTTCCGGAAAAGCTCTTGGTTTTCCAACCGCTGTAAGAATTACAGTAGGCTCCTATGAACAAAATGTCGGTGTCCTAAAAGCACTTGGAGAATCCTTAGCTATTAGTAAAACAGAGTAGTGCTTTGTTGTTTAGGGGGAGTTATCATTGAAAGGCCGTGTATTTGTAATTGGCTTAGGATTAATTGGCGGTTCTCTAGCCCTTTGTATAAAAAAGGAGCATAAGGATGTAACTATTGTTGGATTTGATATTAATAGTGAACAAGCAAGGCTTGCAAAAATGCTTGGGGTCATTGATGAAATAGCTGAAGATATTTACAGTGGTGCAATTGACGCTAATTTAATTATTATTTCTGCACCTGTAAATGAAACAGAGGAAATTATTCAGTTCCTTGCGGGCCTCCCTCTCCATCCAGAGGTAATCGTGACAGATACAGGTAGTACAAAAAGCAAGATTGTCGGAAGTGCCAAGAGCCTAAAGGACCGAGGAATCACCTTTATTGGCGGGCATCCAATGGCGGGCTCCCATAAAAGTGGTGTATCTGCTGCCAAAGAAATATTATTTGAAAATGCCTTTTACCTGTTAACACCGCAAGAACATGTAGAAAATAAAAAGGTAGAATTATTAAAAGTATGGTTATATGGCACCAATGCCAAGTTTTTAACTATTACTCCAGAAAACCATGATTATCTCACAGGAATTGTCAGTCATTTTCCCCATATCATTGCTGCCTCTATTGTTCGCCAAACTGAAAAACTAGCAGAAGCAGAAAGTCTTATTCCACGACTAGCAGCTGGCGGATTTAGGGATATAACTAGGATTGCTTCGAGCAGCCCAAAGATGTGGAAGGATATTCTCCTGCACAACCGTGAAATCTTAATTGAATTACTCGATCAATGGCAAGAAGAAATGAATGGGGTTAAAACATTACTTGAAAATGAAAATAGTTCTGCAATTTACGACTATTTTCAGCAAGCAAAACAATTTCGTGATGGCTTGCCACTGAAAGAAAAAGGTGCGATTCCGGCATTTTATGATTTATTTGTCGATGTTCCAGATTACCCGGGTGTGATTTCGGAAATTACTGGCTATTTAGCAAAGGAAGAAATTAGCATTACAAATATTCGGATTCTAGAAACACGAGAAGATATTAATGGAGTCTTAGTGATTAGTTTTCAAACCGAAGAGGATCGGCAAAATGCTGAACGCTGTATTGGCAGTTATTCCAACTATGCAACATCTATTGGTTCCTAAAATGATATGAATAAAAGGTGATTTTTCATGACGTCATTAAAACTTAAAACTAACATAAATGGTTTAAATGGTAAGATAACAATTCCAGGGGATAAATCGATTTCGCATAGATCTGTTATGTTTGGTTCGATCGCATATGGTGAAACCAAGGTAACTAATTTCTTGCCTGGAGAAGATTGCTTAAGTACAATTTCATGCTTTCGAAAACTCGGAGTTACTATTGAGGAATCTGATAATCAACTTCGCATTATTGGAAAAGGTTTTGAGGGATTAACTGAGCCGACTGAAGTACTGGATGTTGGTAATTCAGGAACAACGATCCGTTTATTAATGGGTATTTTGGCAGGAAGACCATTTTTCTCATCTCTTGTGGGCGATGAGTCAATTGGAAAAAGGCCAATGACCAGGGTTACGAACCCATTATCAGAAATAGGTGCAAGAATAGATGGGCGAAAAGAGGGTTCCTTCACTCCGATTTCCATCCGTGGTGGTGGGCTAAAACCTGTGCAATACCAGCTCCCAGTTGCTAGTGCACAGGTAAAATCTGCTCTTATCCTTGCGGGACTGCAAGCAGAAGGACAAAGTATTATTATCGAGCCAGAGGAAACTCGCGACCATACTGAAAGAATGATCAAAAAATTTGGTGGGGAAATCCATAAGGATAACCAAAAGATTATGGTTAAGGGTGGTCAAAAGCTGACAGGAACGGCGATTCATGTACCTGGGGATATATCGTCTGCAGCGTTCTTTCTTGTCGCTGGTGCTGTTATTCCTGACAGTGAAATTGTTCTGAAAAATGTTGGCCTAAACCCTACCAGAACGGGCATTATCGAGGTAATGAAAAAGATGGGCGCAGACTTAGAGATTGTTCAAAATGAGGAAACCTCTTTTGAACCATTTGGTGACCTCATTATAAAGACATCCAGTCTCAAAGGTACAGTCATTGAAGGTGACTTAATTCCAAAATTAATTGATGAAATACCAATTATTGCCCTTTTAGCAACACAAGCTGAAGGGACGACGATTATTAAAGATGCTGAGGAATTAAAAGTTAAGGAAACAAATCGAATAGATACAGTGGTTAATGAGTTGAAAAAATTAGGTGCTAAAATCGAAGCGACTGAAGATGGAATGATTATTTACGGGAAATCCGTATTAAGCGGTGGAACGGTTTCAAGTCATGGCGACCATCGGATTGGGATGATGCTGGCAATAGCCGCACTCCTATGTGAAAATGAAGCAGAACTAGTGAATCCCGAAGCAATTTCAGTTTCTTATCCTAACTTCTTTGCTCATTTAAACAGTCTCATTAAGTAAAGCTGCGTTTTAATGCAGCTTTTTTTTTATTTTAAGGCTGTGTTAATGGTCATTCTTGATTTTATAGCCAAGTTGATTGGAGCGGAAATCAACAGCTAAGATTAACACAGCCTATTTTTAAATGAATTTGATTTTGTTAGAATGTCATAGTTTATTGATTATGCGCATAGCTTGTCATAAGGAAATAAAGTGAAAGCTTGCAAAGAAAAGAATAGGGTGGTGGACGATGTATATCATTGAAAATGCCAATCTCCTTAAAGACAAGCAGTTGAAAACATGTTCGCTATTAATTAGTAAAAATCGCATAGCTAAAATTGATTCGCATTTTAGTCATTATAGACTGATAAAAATGAATGCTGGTCCATTTATCATGACCCCGTCATATGTCCTTTTTAATTCAAATATCCCACAAATTAAATCCTTTCAAGAATTAAAAAGGTGTCTGATTAAGGAATTTATGTTGAAAGGATGCACCACCTTATTTACCTATGTAAATGTTTCCTATGAAAATGAATTAACCACTAAAATTACCGAACTAAAAACGGCTCTATTAAGTAGTCCTATTGACTATTTAATAGGGGTAAGAGTACCGATTCGATTGTTAACACAATCGTTTATTAGGAAATGTAAGAAGGAAAAAATACCAGCAATTTTTGTTGACCTGCAAAACTTTGATGAATTAGAAAAAATACCTTGGGGCTGGATTAAAGAAGCCATGTTTCCGTTCAACAGTCCTTTAATTCCAATAATTTCTTCCGTCCAGAAGAAGGAAGTTAAGACAGTTTTGTCGAAATGGAAAGGTATCATGAAAAGAGAAAATATCCCTGCACTATACGAAGAAATAGAAGAAAATTACCCATTGACTATTACTGTATTAAATAAAATCGGTTTATACCCTCAAAAAGCTAGTTTAATGAGTGGTACTGAGGTAAGTTATAATCTATACACAAAAATAAATGAGATCAAGAATATTGATGAAGTGAATTTATTTCATTATCATGGTGATAGACTCGTAGTGACTGTTCACAAGGGAACGGTTCAACGTGCAGGTGATAAAGTGATATTTAAACCTGGTAATGGAGAACATGTTAGGGTGCAAACCCCATCTTATTTTTCTCTGTCAATCTAGGAGAACGAGAGGTAAGTGTCAATGGAAAGAGTAAATAAAATTATTAACATGTTAGAAAACGGCCAACATAATGATGCTTTAAATGAATATAATGTTGTATTAAAAAGTGGAATGCCAGATGAGAAATTCCTTCTAGGAGAAGAAATGTATCAATATGGTTTCCTTGATGAGGCAAAGGCATTAGTTGAAAATTTGTTAGAGATATTCCCTGAGGAAGGTGAGCTCCTTGTTCTGCTAGGTGAAATATTAGTCGAGGCTGGGGAAGATGAAGAAGCGATACTTGTCCTTGAAAAGATATCAGAACATGATGCAAATTTTGGACAATCATTACTCTTGTTAGCCGATCTTTATCAAGTTCAGGGTTTATATGAAGTTTGTGAACGAAAGCTTCTAAAGGCAAAGGAGATATTGCCTGATGAAGTTATCATAGATTTTGCATTAGGTGAACTTTACAGTGAACAAGGTGAAATATCAAAGGCAATGGATGCGTATGAAAAGGTTTTAAAAGAAGTAAATGAAATAGCTGGAGTGAATATTGACCAACGGATTGCAGACCTTTTAAGTGCATCTGGAATGTTTGAGGAATCCCTGGTTTATTACGAGAAGGCAATTAATGAAAAATTAGAGATTAACACGTTATTCGGATACGCTTTTACAGCCCTTCAGGCTGGATATAATCGAACTGCAATAGAAAAATTCATTGAATTAAAAGCGCTAGATCCTGAATATCATTCACTTTATTTACATCTTGCGTTAGCTTATGAACGGGAGGAAGAGCTTGAGAATAGTTTACTCACGATTCAAGAAGGCATAAAACAAGATGAATTTAATAAAGAGTTATTTTTCTTTGGTGGGAAAATTGCCATCAAGTTAGGAAAAGTGGAGGAAGGAGAAAAATATTTTCGTGAGGCACTTGCCCTTGATCCAGGATTTACAGAAGCTGCACTAACATTAAATAAGCTCTTTTTCCTCCAAGAAAGATATGAGGATGTCATTGAGTTAATTGCTCAACTTGACATTAAGGAAGATGAAGAACCCCAGCTCTTATGGGATTCTGCACTTAGCTTTCATAAGTTAGAAAAATTTTCTTACGCATTAGACAAATATGAAAGTGCATATACTTTTTTTAAGAAAAATGAAACATTTTTACATGATTACGGTTATTTTTTAATTGAAGAAGGAAAAACCGACCGCGCTGCCGAAATTTTTAAACAACTGCTTAATGAAGATCCAACAAACGTCGAGTATTTGGATTTACTTGAACGTCTTACAGGGTTGAAAGATTAAAATAGCTGATTCTGCAGAGGAGGGAAACTATCATGGCAACCCCTGTTTCTGTCAACGAGAAGAAGGACTTTATTCGCTGGTTTCTAAATCATTATCAATTAAAAAGAAGAGAATGTGTATGGATCCTCAACTATCTTATGAGCCACGATCAACTGATGGAAAAGGTTCATTTCGTTGAGCAAGCACAGTATTGTCCGAGAGGTTTGATTATGTCTACACATTGTGTGGATAAAGTTCCGTTTCGATTCTATAAAGAAAATGTGATGACGACGGACGCAGAAAAATCCTTTCACGATATTCGTTTAAATCGAGACGAGGATATTTTTATCCAATTAAACTTTCATGCTGCCAATCAGGCACACCAGTATGCTGCTGTTCTAGAAGAAAATTTATACGTTCCTAAACATTTGCAAGTAAATGAAAAGGATGGAATCGTTGCAGAACAATTACTGCAGCACAGTATCGAACACTTTCAACGTGAGAAAATTCTTCAATTGATTGACGAGGCACTAGATAAACACGATCGCAAAGCTTTCCTAAGCTTAACGCAAAAATTAAATAATCTGACAATGACTGAACAAAAAGGAAGTTTGCGATAAGCAGCTTCCTTTTGTTTGTTTTTTTCTTTCATAAGAATTTTACTAAATATTCCTCTTTATCTTTTATTGTTAATGTGGAAAATGATATTATATTAATAGTGAAATTAAAGGTTGGTGCAAAGATATGAAGTGGATACCTCAAGATATTGAGACGTATTTGAATGCCAAAGAGTATGTGGACACAGCTGTTGTTCCGTTATTTTCAGTTTCCATAGGGGGGGAGATAAAGCAGTCAGCGGCATCAGCAGAGTTTATCACTTTATTAACAGGCTATTTAGAAAGGCAATTTACGGGAAGATTAATATTAATCCCGCCATTTACATATCTAAATTCCAAAAATGGTGAAAGTACCTTAAGTGATTTGAAGGATTGGGAGGCTAGCCTAGCAAAGGGGGAGTTTAAACATATTTTTTACATAACATCAGAAATAGAGTGGAGAGCACGGGAAAAAGAACTACATGGCACGGTAATTTGGCTTCCTTCAATCCCGCTTGAGCATATGAATGATTCGCAAAAAATAGGAGTTATTGATAGTCAAGTTAAGCAGCTCTTAGTTCTCTTTACGCAAAAATGGCATGAAAATCAGTAAAACCAACGATAATATATGTTTTTAAAATAGTATGATATTGACCTAACATGAAGATTGATATATCATTGTTATGTCCTAGTTTTATATGTGTTAAATTATTGTCCGATGGACTTAACTTCGTGAATAGAGGGGGGGATATAAGCATGAGTAAGCAACGCGTTTCAAGACGTCAATTTTTAAGTTACACCCTAACAGGGGTAGGCGGCTTCATGGCGGCTGGTATGCTAATGCCAATGGTAAGATTTGCAGTTGATCCTGTTTTAAAGGCTGAAGAAGGCGGCGATTTTGTTGCTACAAAGCAAAAGGTATCTGATTTAACAAAAGATCCAGTTAAAGTTGACTTTACCTTTAAACAAAAGGATGCCTGGTATGAGTCAGAAGTAACGAATATTGCCTGGGTTTATAAGGATGATGCGGGGAAAATTGTAGCCCTTTCGCCTACTTGTAAACATTTGGGTTGTACTGTTAACTGGAATACTGACAAGGAACATCCAGGTCAATTCTTCTGTCCGTGCCATTATGGCCGCTACGAGAAAAACGGTAAAAACATTCCAGGAACACCGCCATTAGCACCACTTGATGTATATCCATTCAAGGAAAAAGATGGTTATCTTTATCTCGGTAAAGCTCAACCACGGAAGGAGGCGTAACTATGTTAAACAAAATTTACGACTGGGTAGATGAACGTTTAGATATTACGCCTTTGTGGCGCGATATCGCAGACCATGAAGTACCTGAGCATGTTAATCCAGCGCATCACTTTTCAGCGTTTGTATATTGCTTTGGAGGTCTTACTTTCTTCGTAACCGTAATTCAAATTCTTTCTGGTATGTTTCTAACCATGTACTATGTACCAGATATTAAAAACGCATGGGAATCTGTTTATTATCTTCAAAATGAAGTTGCTTTTGGACAAATTGTACGTGGAATGCATCACTGGGGTGCAAGTTTAGTACTTGTAATGATGTTTTTACATACTCTACGCGTCTTTTTCCAAGGTGCCTATAAAAAACCTCGTGAATTGAACTGGGTTGTCGGGGTACTTATTTTCTTCGTCATGCTTGGCTTAGGTTTTACAGGGTACCTATTACCTTGGGATATGAAAGCGTTATTCGCTACTAAAGTAGGTCTGCAGATTGCCGAAGCGACACCATTCATCGGTACTCAAGTTAAGGTTTTACTTGCTGGTCATGAACACATTGTTGGTGCTCAAACATTAACCCGCTTCTTTGCAATTCATGTATTCTTCCTGCCTGGTGCATTGCTTGGACTAATGGGAGCTCACTTCTTAATGATTCGTAAACAAGGTATTTCCGGACCACTATAAAACGGTTTTATTTTAATCGCAGTTTATTTCTATTAACTACGGAAAAAGGAGGGGGATTGCTCGATGCATCGCGGTAAAGGTTTAAAGTTCGTTGGTGATTCACGTGTTTTAGCACCATCTGAACGAAAAAAAATGATTCCGAAAGATTACTCTGAATACCCTGGTAAAACAGAGGCGTTTTGGCCTAACTTCCTTTTGAAAGAATGGATGGTAGGAGCAGTATTTCTTATCGGCTTTTTATGTTTAACAGTTGCCCATCCGGCTCCGCTTGAAAGGATAGCGGACCCAACTGATACTGGGTACATTCCATTACCTGACTGGTATTTCTTGTTCTTGTATCAATTATTGAAATATACATTTGCATCTGGTCCATACACTGTAATCGGAGCAATGATTATACCAGGACTTGCTTTTGGAGGGTTATTATTAGCTCCGTTCCTCGATTCTGGTCCGGAACGACGTCCAATGAAGCGTCCGATTGCAACTGCAGCTATGCTATTGGCACTAGCTGCCACCGTATATTTAACTTGGCAATCTGTTGCGACACATGATTGGGCAGCTGCTGAACGCCAAGGTAAAATTGTTGCAAAAGTAGATATTGATAAATCTAGTGCCGGCTATAAAATAGCTAGTGCCAATACATGTATTACCTGTCATGGTGAAAACCTTTCAGGCGGTGCTGGTGCACCCGCACTAGTCGGTACAGGCTTAAAACCAGAAGAAATTGCAAAGATTGCCAAAGAAGGTAAAGGCGGTAAAATGCCAGCCGGAATCTTCAAAGGGACTGACGAAGAACTTAAAACGCTTTCTGAATTTATCTCTGGCCTTGGTAAGTAATAATCGAATGATAAAAAGCTGACGAAAGATCGTCAGCTTTTTTCTTCATGATAAAATAACAAACATAAAAGGAGAGTTTTTGTGCGTTGGATCTATCCTCTCTTGGCAAATCGATCGATTATGAAGCTGTTATTGATTGTTAATATTGCCGGAACAATCTATGGGTACTACTGGTATGGGTGGCAGCTAAAGGAGACACCTGCAATTTTTCTCCTGTTTGTTCCTGACAGCCCGACGGCTAGTTTATTTTTTGTTTTTGTTCTAGTTGCATTTCTATTGCGGAAAAATTGGCCCTTAATAGAGGCGCTAGCAATTGTCACTCTCTTTAAATATGGAATTTGGGCAGTAGTAATGAATATCCTTGTCTATTTTGTTCAAGGGGAACTAGATGCGGTTGGCTATATGTTAATCATGTCCCATTTCGCAATGGCTGTTCAAGGTATTTTATATGCTCCATTTTACAGATTTAAATGGTGGCATTTAATTCTAACAGCTATTTGGACACTACATAATGATGTTATTGATTATGTTTTTTTCATGTTGCCAAGCTATCATATGCTAGATCGCTATACACCACAAATTGGCTATTTTACTTTCTGGCTTTCGATTCTTTCGATTGGACTAGCCTATTATTTTTCAATTCGTCCCAAAAGTTACAAACTTGAAATAAAATAATCCCAGATGGTCTAACCTTGTCCACCCCTACATACATTTTATTAGTAGTGAAAGGGGGGACAAGGATTGAGAAACAAATGGTTTTTTTTCTTTGCAATTATCATGATGCTTACTCCCATAACTGTAAATGCAGAACAACAATCGCCAATGGAGAAGCTTGATGATATATCAGATGAAGCTCTCCAAATGGTGAAGTTTCATAGATATGAAGATGCTAAAAGAATGCTTGATTATTTTTCGGATCAATTCACAAGCATTACCGGTAATGAACCGTCGCTAACAATGGATGAAGTAAGAATAATTAATACCTCCCATGATGAAGCAGTGGAAGCAGCAGTTAGTTCCAACATGAAATATGAGGAACGAATAAATAAATTAGTCAAATTTCGTCTTGTCATTGATGCCATTGCAACAAGTCACCAACCATTATGGATTGAAATGGAAGATCAAATAATGACAGCTTTTCATCAAGCAAAAGATGCTGCAATTAAGGGTGATTCAGGGCACTTTCATTCAAACTTTAATTCCTTTTTATCCTTGTATAACGTGATCTATCCGAGTATGAAAATTGATGTGTCTGTAGAAAATGTTCAAAGACTAGACGCACGGATCGATTTTATTAATGAATACCGTTCCCAAGTGGTTAATGATTCTAAAAGCCAACAGGAGTTGGAAAAACTTGATACGGACTTAGTTAATCTCTTTTCTAACATGGAAGAGGATGAGGCAGATCCAAACATTTGGTGGGTTATTATTTCGACAGGAAGCATTATTATCATGACATTATCCTATGTTGGCTGGAGAAAGTATCAAGGTGACAAGAATATGAAAAAAGACCGTTCGAGAGACTTAAAGGATTGATCTAAAAGTTAAAAAAAGCAATGTCCAAAAGTAATATGGTACCTATAGATA
>NZ_JAGGQY010000055.1:0-37671 GCF_018613105.1 Bacillus sp. ISL-77 | reverse complement strand
AAAGAGATTGTTGATTGGAGATCATTCCGGACACCACCTAAAGTTAGTACTTTCATTATATAAAAAAACAGCGATTCTTACCTCGATTTTTCGATGTAAGAATCGCTGTTTATGTCGAAGGTACTTTTTCAGTGGCCTCCTCTGTCCAATATGGAGTTTTAGTTGCATTATCTTCTTCCTCAGCGATAGGAAATTCTGTTTCTCCCTTTGGTGCAAAAAACATCATATTCATTACTGCATACACTTGAAGAATAACACCGATAATTAATAAGGTACCGCCAACAGCTAAGCACATTAAATATGGGCTCCAGCTTAATGCTGTTGCATTGTCTCCATAAGTTGTAAAAGAAGTTCTACGCGGGGAACCAAGTAATCCAACCCAATGCATAGCCCCTGACATAAAGATCATTCCTATTGTCCAAATCCAAGTTTGGATCACACCTAATTTATTTATTTGCGGTGTTAATACACGTTTTGAAATATATGGAACTAACCAATAACTAATGCCAAAGAACGTCATCACTACGGACATGCCAAGCGTTAAGTGAAAATGTCCAACAATCCACATCGTATTATGAACGACCTGATCCAATTGGTTAGTGCTTTGAGCAATTCCACCAGCACCAGCAGGTATAAAGGCAATCATCGCAATCATTGGAGCTAGGAAACGAACATCGCCCCATGGCATTTTTTTATACCATCCGATTAAGCCTTTTCCACCTTGTTTTCTTGCTGTACGTTCAAAAACGGCAAACATGGCGAATGCTGTCATTAAGGACGGGAATCCAATCGCCAAACTCATAAATACGTGCATAAATTTAACGGCTGGATCAATTCCTGGGTCAACAATTTGGTGATGGAATCCACCTGTAATATTCATAACTACTAAGCCAATAATAACGACACGAGTTAACGTATCACTCCAGCGTTTTCCACCAATAATTTTAGGTACAATGACATACCATGCGGAAACAGCAGTTAAATACCAAATATTAACTAACGTATGTCCAAAGGCCCAAAATAGGGTACGTGCCACCATAACATTGATTGTTTCGACCCAGCCAATTGACCAAGGAATAATCATAACGATTACTTCTATCGCTACAGGCATGGAACCGAAAAATAATAGGACAAATACTCCAGTAGCAAAGTAAGCAAGGATTGGTACATGCTGTCCTTTGTTATTCTTTCTCCAATTCGCAACTTGGATAAAGGCACCGAAAGCACACATCCAAACACCAACCACAATTAATGCTAAACCAATATAAAACATTGGTGCAGCTGCCATTGGCGGATAGAAAGTATACATTACAGATGCATCACCCATAATGATTGGAATTACTGCTAAAACAAACCCGACAATCTTCAATCCAAAGCCAATCCATGCGATCTTTCTTACTTTTGGAAGAATCCCCCCTAAAGTATGTGAAAGACTGGCATAAAAATAACCAATCGTAAAGAAAGCAGTTAATACAACAACTAATAGTAAACCATGTGCTGTCAGAACTTGATAATAGTTAATCCATGATGGTAATTCCAGAATTCCTGCACGGTTCAGTCCCTGCACAAGGCCAAGAATTCCGCCAAGAAGTAATGCTATAAATGCTACAAATATATATGATTTCGTTAATTGGGCATCTTCCTTGCTGATTCCCATCACTTTACCTGCTTTATCTTTAAATGTCTGTGATTTTGCTGTTTGCATTTTGCTTCCCCCCTTTATTTAACCGTAATCGTTGTACTCATCATTTGGTGACCGGCACCGCAATATTCATTACATAACACTAAATACGTTCCCGCTTTATTAAACTTTTGAGTGATTTTTTGAATATGTCCTGGCATGACCATTGCATTTAGGTTTGTACCTGCAACTTCAAATCCATGGACAACATCTTTTGAGGTTAATGTAAAATGCACTGTCGATCCAGCAGGGACTTCGATATTACCTGGATTAAAACTGAAAGCTTGTAATGTCATAACTACTTCATATTCATTTTCGCCAATCTTTGTAATACCCGGTTTATTGAATGGCGCTGTTTGGTCTACCTTTTGTGGATCAATAAGTTCATTATTACTCGGCGGTCCCATTTCCAAGGCAAATGCTTGATAGCCAGTAATAAGCATGAATATCATGATCATACCGAAACTCAAGGTAAGCCATATTTTTTCATCAAGATGCATTTTCATATCTGTCATCCCCTCCTATACTCTAGCCATATAAAGGCCATATAATATTAAATACGTAGCGAGAATTACGACCCCAACCACTCCTACAGAAATCCATGTTCCTTTTAATGGTGCCTCTTGCCCTTCACCATGCTTTTTTTTGTTGTTAACTTTTGTGTCCCCCACTGAAAATCAACCCCTTTATATTTCATACCTTAATAATAGATGGGAATGATTATCATCGAAGTGAACTGTATCACATTTGCTCAGCTTTTTTCGTGAACACCCAAAAGGAACTGCCTTTTTCAAACACAAAAAAGCTGCTCCAATAGTTTGCAAATAACTTGCATACTCTCGGAACAGCCTTCACTTATCTATAGTTTGAGTTTCATTTGATCTCGACTAACTAAATACCGGCAATGTAACAATTACCATCAAGAGAAACAATATAGTTATATAATTAACGGAATATAGAAAATTCACATGTGCCCATTTTAAATCATCTTTAGTAAAAAATCCGCTGATACTCACAACCAACCATCCAACGTTAAGCAATGTAGCAATCACCATAAATGTAGTTCCAAGCATCGTTAATAAAAATGGTAATGGAAATAAGCTAGCAATATAGATCACCATTTGCCGTTTAGTCACAGCCAATCCGCGAACAACGGGAAGCATGGCTACTCCAGCTGCTTTATATTCTTTATATTTCTTTACGGCAATCGCAAAGGTATGCGGCATTTGAAAAATAAACAAGATAAGAAACAAGATCATTGGGACTCTTTGAAAACCAGGTGCGATGGCTGTCCATCCTATTAAAGGTGTAACGGCACCGGAAATACTTCCAATTACTGTATTAATTGTATAACGCCGTTTTGACCACATGGTATATAAAAAAACATAAGTAAACCATCCGACAAAGGAGTATATCGCCGCTTCAACGGTCGTAAAGAGTAAAAGGATTTGACCTAATACACTTAGAGCAATACCTATTGTTAAAACTGCGTTCAAAGAAATATTCCCCGTTACTGTTGGACGACCCTTTGTTCGATCCATTACAGTGTCAATATCAACATCGTACCAGTTATTGAGCGCGAGGGCCCCGGCCATTACCATTGTACTTCCGAAAATTGTTAAGAAAAATAGATCCAGATGTGCTGTAAAAGAAGTATTGGTAAAATGTAAGGCTAACCAGAATCCTGCAAAGACAGGCAAAACATTAGCGATTAATACATTTGCTTTAAAAAGTAACTTTAGATCAGTCATTATGTTAGTTGTATTTCGTTGATTCAATATCGTAACTTTCCCATCCTTCTGTAGAGAAGAAGGTATCTCATTATTGGTCATCTAATATCCTCTCCTAAGAAGTCTTCCAAACAAACCAAAGATAATTCTATCATACTACATTTCGATTATCTCACAAAATCCGGTGTCAGGCACCTGAAAATGGCTGTTGGATATTTCCATTTGGAACTTCTAGTATTATTCTCTTGTCCTTTCTACAAAAACTCCATACTCTATGTTTTAATCGTAGATTAAAAAAACAGGCGTGGAGAATCCTTTGTTTAAGAAGATTCTTCGCGTCTGTTTTTTTAGCGAACCTCGGTTAAAACATCGTGATTAATTAATGAAAGCGGCTGTTTACCCTGCAATCCAAGGACTAGATTTTCCGCTGCAAGTTTGGCCATTTTCAAACGAGTTTCGTAGGTAGCTGACCCAATATGCGGCAGGGTGACTACATTATCCATTGATAAAAGTGGGTGATCTGGACTTACTGGTTCCTGTGCGAAGACGTCTAAACCTGCAGCTAAGATATCCCCATTTTGAAGGGCCTGAACCAAGGCATCTTCATCCACAGTTGCTCCACGCGAACCATTAACAAAAATGGCGGATTTCTTCATTAGTTTAAATTCCTTTTCTCCAATTAGCTTAACTGTCTTTGGTGTTAGTGGTGCCATTAAGCAAATGAAGTCTGCGTGCTGACAAATTTCTTCAAGGGAACAGTTGGTTTCATCTAAGATTCCTCACATTCAGAATTAGATACTCTTTCATTCAGCGATTAACATTACTACATAATCAATATACACTTAATTACATGAATAATAAAAAATTTTTGAACGTAACAGCAAGATAAAAAAATGATTTTTTTTACTTTTGTGATAATAATAGAATATAGAAAAAGGAGGGTAGGATAAATTGTCCAACACACTGGGGGAAGAAATTAACGAAATTAATGAAGATATTGTCATTCCATTGCCTGAAGCGTTTGATATGAAAGCAAACTTTGGATACCTGCAGCGGAATAAAAATGAATGTATGTATGAAATTGAAAATGATAACATTACAAGAGTCATCGCAAGTGGCGAAATTCAAACACTTGTACAAATAAAAGTAAACGAGAAAAACCAAATGGTTGTACACTTTTTAAAAGATAAACCGCGCGATCCTAATAAGGTAGTCCATTATATTCGAGAATGGTTTGACCTCGATAACGATTTAACTCCCTTTTATGAAATTGCCAAAGCTGATCCCTTACTTAAAATGCCCGTAAAAGACTTTTATGGATTACGCCTTATCGGCATTCCCGATTTGTTTGAAGCTCTTTGCTGGGGGGTCTTAGGCCAGCAAATTAACTTAGGATTCGCTTACACATTAAAGAGACAATTCGTTGAAAAATTTGGTGAATCCATCGAATGGGACGGCAAAAATTATTGGATATTCCCGTCCTATGAACGAATTGCACAACTCACACCAAAGGATCTCGCAGATATTAAAATGACCGTCAAAAAGAGTGAATATATTATTGGAATTGCCAAATTAATGGCGAGCGGCGAATTATCCAAGGAAAAATTAATGGAAGCCGGTCATTTTAAAGAGGTCGAAAAAAGCTTAATTAAAATACGCGGGATTGGCCCATGGACAGCCAATTATGTGCTGATGCGCTGCCTTCGTTTTCCGACTGCCTTCCCTATCGATGATGTCGGTCTAATTAATGCGATAAAAACGCTACTAAATATGGATAGAAAGCCGACCAAAGAAGAAATCCTTGCATTATCAATCCCGTGGGCAAATTGGGAATCCTATGCAACCTTCTATTTATGGCGAGTTCTCTATTAGTCAAAAAGCACTAGCTAGGTTTAGCTTGTGCTTTTTGGCAGGTGCCATAACTATTCCATTTTAATTCACCTTATAGAATTTATACCGTCCTCTAAACCTTCTATTTTGATGACATCTCATCAAAAGAACATTCCTTTAGTGGAACGACCTTCGATTTATGAACGAGTTTATACCCGAGCCATAATGCCAGAAAGATCGGTAAACCAATATACGATACGGCTACTCCATACCAATCAATCTCACTTGCTAAAAAAGCTTGATAATTTTGGCCGAAAATGACAAAGACACACATCGCAAAAGCGAGAATCGGACCAAGTGGGAACCATTTCGCTTTAAATTTCAAATCATTCATGTCCCTGCCCTGGGCCATATATGCTTTTCTAAAACGATAATGGCTGACTGCAATTCCTAGCCAAGCAATAAATCCAGTTAAGCCTGACGCATTTAATAACCATGTATACACTTGATCTCCAAAAATGGACGTTAAAAAGGCAAAGCCTCCGATAATCGTCGTCATAACAAGGGCATTCATCGGAATCCCGCGATCATTTACATTTTGTAAAAATTTAGGCGCCTGACCGTCTTTTGCCATGGACCAAAGCATGCGTGTCGATGCATATAAACCGGAACTCCCTGCCGATAAAACCGATGTCAAAATGACCGCATTCATAACAGATGCTGCAAATGCAATGCCTACTTTCTTAAATACAAGGGTAAAAGGGCTGACAGCGATGCTATCGACATCCCTGCCTAACAGGTTTGGACTTGTATATGGAATGATAAGGCCAATGACAGCAATAGCAACGATATAGAATAGAAGAATACGCCAAAATACTTGTCGAATCGCCTTTGGAACGTTTTTCTCCGGCTCTTCACTTTCTCCTGCAGCAATCCCCACGAGTTCCGTTCCTTGAAAGGAAAAACCTGCAATGAAAAAAATACTTAAAATGGACAAAAGGCCGCCATTAACCGGAGCATCTCCTATAGTAAAGTTTTTAAACCCGATAAACTGTCCGCCCAGAATACCGAAAATGGTGAGCAAACCGACTCCAATGAAAACAATGATTGTCACTACTTTTATTAAGGAGAACCAATACTCGGATTCTCCGTAACTTTTAACCGACAATGCATTCAATAAAAAGATTAGGCCTAAAAACAGTGCACTCCAAACGATGCTTGGTACATCCGGAAACCAGAACTTCATAATAATTGCTGATGCAGCTATTTCAACCGCCAGTGTAATAGCCCAGTTGAACCAATAATTCCAACCAAGCGCAAAACCAAATGCCGGATCGACAAAACGACTCCCATATGTTGAAAATGATCCCGAAACCGGCATTAAGGTCGCCATTTCTCCGAGACTTGTCATTAAAAAGTAGACCATGATGCCGATAGCCCCATAAGCTATTAATGCTCCACCAGGTCCAGCTGATTGAATGGACGCCCCTGTCGCTAAAAATAACCCTGTCCCGATTGACCCTCCAATAGCAATCATCGTCATGTGACGTGCCTTTAGATTGCGTTTAATATGCTCTTTACTTTCCTTATTATTCTGATGTTTCTGATTATTTTGGTCATTATTATAGTTGTTGATTGCTTCCATACTTGTCCTCCTTAATTCTTCATCTATTAGCATCTATCTAACTTTTTAGAAAACATATGCCATCTCCCACTTACTATTGAAAAATGAGAGATGGCTAGGCTAATTATTTCGCAAAATCAAAGTAGTTTCGCTTCAATAAGCGTGGAGCGGCCATAAGTGTTTCATACGTCATACTTTTTTCGAGCTTTGAGCAATCAATTAAAAATAGATGATCCTCAATTTCTTTCACTGTATGATCTGTTTGATAGGTCATACCGCATTCCAAGCAATGAATGGATGGTGTGTCCTTAATTTCGATCGCATTTGTTCCATCTGGAAGTTCCCAATACACTTTGTTGCTCGTTTCACGTGCTGTGTCAGATTCGCACCATTGACAAATCAAAATTATTCCTCCTTTGCTCCAACTGTTTCATATTTCTTCATTTGTGATTGGAATTTTTTCTCTTTTAACTCGTCACGTTTGTCACGTTTATCCTTTAAAGAGCTATGCTCAGTATTTTCCTTATACGTTTTGCGGCGATCTAACCGTTTTAATCCTTCAGGTGTAAGGTTAAATTTCGTATCATCAATAATGGATAGAACACCATTACTTTCAAACTTTTCAAACACTTCAGGATATACCTTTTTGTAGTAATCCTCTGCACTGCCTGACTGATAATTTGTTGGTTCTGGATAAGATGTAATGACACCTTCAAAGTTACGTAATACGACTTTATTAGAACTTTGAGAAATGATATAGTTCGGCTGCAATGGAATTTTACCACCTCCACCCGGTGCATCAACAATAAATGTCGGAACAGCATAACCCGATGTATGGCCGCGAAGTCCTTCCATAATTTCCAATCCTTTGCTGATTGGTGCACGGAAATGGCCAATCCCTTCTGATAAATCACATTGGTAAATATAATATGGACGAACGCGAATTTTAACAAGGTCATGCATAAGCTGTTTCATGATCGGTACACTGTCGTTAATGCCTGCTAAAATAACCGCCTGGTTACCAACAGGTACACCAACATTTGCAAGCATTTCACATGCACGCTTCGATTCTTCCGTAATTTCAATAGATGTATTGAAATGTGTATTCAACCAAACTGGATGATACTTTTTCAAGATATTACAAAGATTTTCGGTAATACGCTGTGGGAATACGACAGGTGCTCTTGTACCGATACGAATAATTTCTACATGCGGAATCTCACGTAAATTCTTTAAAATATATTCTAAAATATTGTCATTAATAAGGAGCCCGTCTCCTCCGGAAATTAACACATCTCGAATTTGTGGGTTAGATGCGATATAATTAATAGCTGTGTCTAACTGTTTCTTTGGTACGCCCATTCCGATTTGTCCGGAGAAGCGTCTTCTTGTGCAGTAACGGCAGTACATGGAGCATTGGTTTGTGACTAGGAACAACACGCGATCCGGATAACGATGTGTTAACCCAGGTACTGGTGAATCTTCATCTTCGTGAAGGGGATCTTCTAAATCATATCTTGTTTTATGCAATTCCGCAGAAATCGGAACAGACTGCATTCGAACCGGACATCTTGAATCATCCGGATCCATAAGTGATGCATAATATGGCGTGATGTTTAATGGGATTGTTTTTGTTGAGATTAAAACCCCTTCTTCTTCCTCTGGTGTTAAGTTAACTACTTTCTTTAAGTCTTCTAAATTTTTGATAGTATTCGTCAATTGCCAAACCCAATCATTCCATTGCTCATCCGTTACATCCTTCCAAAGCTCGATTTCTTTCCAATGTCTTTTCGGTTTGAATAAATTGTTTCTCATCATAAACTCCTCCTAAAATTAGCCTATTTTTTATTGACCATTTTTGATGAATTTTCCTCTGATCATTACTATATTAAGAAATGAGGTATTCCATATAATAGCGATTTTCCCCTTCACCAAATTCATCGAATCTCGTCTCTTTTATGACAAACCCTAATTTTTCATATAACTTGACGGCTGCCTTGTTTTTAGTACTGACCGTTAAGCAAACCTTACGAAAACCATCTTGCTTTAGAATCGGATAAATTTCCTGTAAAAATAATTTCCCGATTCCTTTCCCTTGCTGGTCGGAGCGGACATAAAACCCAAAAATGTAGGCTTTATGAATATCATCGTAAGCTCTCATCACTTCGCAAATCGCAATCGGCCTTAGATCATTTTGCTGCCGGTATTGAATGAGTTTCCCGTAGCGTGTAAGCGGGACAAGGGCTTGTTCATCTACTGCTCCTAATCCCGGAAACGCATCTTGTTCAAGCTCCATCATCATTTTTAGCTGTTCTGGATTCAATGAAGCTGGTACTTCGACATAATAGGTTTTGTTCAATGTTTCCATTTTTCTGTCCCCCTCCGTTCTACTTCATATTGGATATCATCCAGCGGCCAAATTGGCTTTGGAATGTAACGATACGTAAAAGTTGTTAAACGATTGGATGCAACACCAGGTGCATCCACATAAATGATACGGCCAACAATCGGCTCAAACGCTGCCCGAAAATGATTTTTAGCCTTTAACCCAAGAATTCTCTTTGCCTGCGGCTCAAGGCCAATATGACGAAACATTTCCGGATCATTCGCTGACATCGGCCTTCCAATGAGGAGGATATCCATCTTGCCAACGCGAATGTGAGCCGCCCCCTTTAAATCAACTCTTAAATGCTGATTGAACGGCCCAGAATTGTGAAATACACCGTCTGATAAGGCCACTACCGTTGCTTCGACCTGCACGGGCTCCCCAAATTCAGGCGATACTTTCCCTCCAAGTGACAACAATACCTTATTTCCGGCTCCCTTCTTGCGGCAAGCCTCAATAGATTCTGGATCGTAGAGTCCTCCAAACAGCGTGTTAGGAATGTTCATCTTCACCATCTCCCGAAGCAGCTCTGTTGTATCCCCGCTTCCACAACTTAACGGATTATCTGAGATATCCGCCAGCACGACCGGTTTGTCATCTTCAATCGACATTGCCAAATCGAGTCCTTCTTTCACACCAGGCAAATCCATGATAAATTCTTCTCTTACACTCCAGAACAAGGAAGCCATCTTTTGGGCAGTCTCTTTACCTTTTTGCTGATCGAGCGAAACAACAAGTACACTTGCACCGACCCAGGGAATATCCGAGTAAGGAAAGCCACCAAATACGGACACATTATAAATCCCTTCTTCCTCTTCGGCTTGTTTCGCCCACTCTATCATTCTGTACATCGGCCCTTCTGCAGTTCTCATATTGATAGAGGGGGGCATCATTGGCAATTTTTCAAAAGAAGCATAATAATGCACACCTTCCTTTAATTGCTTCAATAAAGCAATGGATGCATGAATGCCTTGTTCATACATATCAACATGTGGATATGTTTTAAATCCAAAATGAAGTGGTGTGTAATGAATCATTTTTTCACTTAAATTGGCGTGCATATCCAGTGTTGTCGCAATCGGGACACTAGGTCCGATCAGCTCACGAATTTTTCCTAGTAAATGCTCTTCTGGGTCAAAGAGGTCCTCCACGACCATTGCCCCATGTAGTGCCAGCAATAAACCGTCCAGCCTTCCCGCCTGCTGGATGGACTCCAGCATTTGTTTTTCGATAATGGAGTACGCTTCTGTTGATACCAACCCCGAGGGAATCGCAGCCGCACATAGCAGCGGTACGATTTCTACATCCTTTTCTTGTTTCAATACATCCAAAAACCCGCCCACTTCCGTTTTCGTACCAATATAGGCATCATAAATTTCATCGCCGATAAAGTAGCCTTCATTTCGAAACTGTTCGATTTCAGTTTTCATCGGGCTGAAACTGTGGGATTCATGGTAAAAGAATGCAATACCGATACGATGTTTTCTCATGTTCTCCCCCCTTTATATTTGACATAGGCGTTTCAATAGTTCGTATAGATTGACTTCCACTCTGTCATGACATCAAATGCATGATGGGAAACTTCACGGTGACCGTTACCGGACATTTTCATACCCCCAAATGCCACTCCCATCTCGGCATTGGACGTTCCATTATTAATATAGACAAGTCCGCTTACTGCTTCCTTTGCAGCACGGTTCGCATAATGAAGACTCTCAGTATAAATAGAAGTTGATAGCCCATAAATCGTCCCGTTATTTACCTCCACTGCTTCCTCATATGAATCTACTTCAATGATGGCAAGAACAGGGCCAAATATTTCTTCCTGTGCAATGGTATCATTCGGTTTCACATTCTCAATGATTGTCGGCTCATAATAAAAACCGCCCAATTCTTTGACACGCTGCCCACCTGACACAATTTTCCCACCTTCTTCAATCGCTGTTTTTACATATTTTTCGACTGTATGAAGCTGGTCTTCATTTACGAGAGGGCCCACTTGTTTCCCTTCTTCAAGTCCATTTCCTATTTTCATAGACTTTGTTAAGTCTACTACTTTTTGTATAAGCAGTTCCTTTACTGGACGCTCGACGATTACTCGACTTGCCGCTGTACAGCGCTGACCAGTTGTCGTAAACGCTGATTTTACGATTCCGTCTGCCGCCTTGTCCAAGTCCGCATCCTTCAGGACGACCACTGCATTTTTTCCACCCAATTCCAATGAAATACGTTTTAATGTTTTACTGCTCATTTCAGCCAGCTTTTGTCCGACTTCAGTTGAGCCCGTAAACGAAATAATTTTAACATCAGAATGCTCTGCGAGTGATTGCCCGACTGTTCTTCCTGAACCGGTAATTAAGTTCACAACTCCTGCTGGAAATCCGGCTTCATCTAACACTTCCACAAATATCTTTGCCGATAGCGCAACCTCTGAAGCAGGCTTCCATACGACGGTATTACCAGAAATCAGAGCTGAAAAGATTTTATAGGAAGCAAGCGCAACCGGGAAGTTCCAGGGGGTAATGCACGCCGCAACTCCAAGAGGTTCACGAACCATTCGTACGTTCCGGTCTGGGAAGCCGGCAGGGACCGTTTCTCCAAAGAGGCGTCGTCCCTCACCTGCCATATATTGAGCAGTTGCGATGACCACTCCAACTTCGCCTAATGACTCTGGCAGCACTTTTCCCATCTCCATTGTCATCACACTAGCAAGTTCCTCTTTTCGTATTTCAAACAATTGGGCTGCTTTCGTTAAATAAGCCGCTCGTTCTGGAATGGGAGTGTTCTTCCATTGTGAATACGCGTCATTCGCTTTTGCGACAGCCTCATCCACTTGCTCTGTTGTGGCGGCCGCACATACGCCGACAAGTTCCCCCGTTGCCGGATTTAAGCTTTCAAAGTAGGACTGATCGGGGGCATTTACCCATTTACCATTTATATAAAGATTTCCCTGAAGAATTTCTGTTTTGATTTGACTAGACATAAACTTGACCTCCTTTTTCGTGGTATTCCGAGGAATCGAAAATTAATTTCCGGATATAGTTTCTGTTATCACATCTTCTAAAATCGTTAATCCTATATCTAGCACATCTTCTTGAATATTAAGAGGCAGCATTAATCGGATCGTTTGCCCGCTTACACCGCAGTTCATAATAAGCAATCCATTTTCCAGTGCTTTCGATTTAATTTTCGGTACAAAGAAAGCAGCAGATTCCGAATCGAATTCGATACCAATCATCATGCCGACTCCTCGAACTTCAACAATGCCCGGTAAATGTCCTACCGAGTTATGAAGTCGGCCGACAATCTCGGCACCGAGTTTAGCACTCCGTTCTACTAACTTCTCTTCCTCAATGACCTCAATGTTTGCCAATGCCGCAGCACAAGAAACTGGATTTCCTCCAAATGTCGAACCATGACCTGCCGTCGGCCATTTTTCATGAAGCTCACGACTTGCTACAATGGCACCAAGAGGCATTCCGCCGGAAAGGGCTTTTGCCAGTACTAAAATATCAGGAGTCACATTCGCATGCTCTGCCGCGAACATTTTGCCTGTACGGCCAAATCCTGTTTGTACTTCGTCAAAGATAAGCAAAATGCCGTGTTCCTCTGTAATCTTTCTTAACTCCTGCAAAAAGCTTGGCGGTGCCGGATAATAGCCGCCTTCACCCATTACCGGTTCAATGATGATAGCCGCCACACGTGAAGGATCCACGCGTAGATCGAACAATTTTTGAAGCTGATTCAAGCAATACTCTTCAGCTTCTTCTTCTCTAATGTTTTTCAGCTGGCTGGGATACGGATATGGAACGTGATACACCTCACCTAAAATTGGTTCATAATAACGGCGGTATTTAGAGCTTGATGCCGTAATGGCTGTTGCTCCTAATGTACGGCCATGAAACGATCCTTCAAAAGCAATGATGGCGGGTCTCCCTGTGGCTGCCTTTGCTAGTTTAAGTGCACCGTCAATAGCTTCAGCTCCCGAATTGGAGAAAAAGACAGTGTCTAGATTTCCTGGTGTGATTTGAGCAAGCTTTTCCGCCAAATTCACTGCCGTTTCATAATAACCATAGTTCAATCCAAGATGAATCAAATTTTCAGCTTGCTTTTTAATGGCTTCCACCATTTTTTCGTTCGTATGCCCGACTGCATTGACGGCCACTCCTGAAACAAAATCGATATATTCCTTTCCGTCTGTCGTCCAAAATTTGGCACCATGCGCTTTTTCAATGACAAGCTCCGTTACCCTTGTCATGACCGGTGATAAATGCTTTCGTGCTTTTTCTTGAATTTCGTTTGTTTTACTTTGTAATTTCATATGCCTCATCCTTTCTAAATTGGCCCTCGAATATCGATAATGATTCATCTAGTATTCTCACAATTTCATCAATTTCTATTTTCGTGACATTTAAAGGAGGACTGATGATAAAGTGCTCCCCCATGGTGCCGTCAATTGAACCGGAACCGGGATAAAAAACCGCACCGAGTTCCATCGCAATTCCATTCAATCTTTCAGCAGCTTTTTCAGATGGATCGAACAACAGATCCTGCTCACGATCTTTCACAAGCTCCATACCGATTAAAAGCCCTCTGCCCCGAACATCAGATATATAAGAATGTTTTTGCTTCAGCTCCATAAGACGGTTGAAAAGGTAGGTCCCTTGTTTTTTGACGTTTTCCAGCACCATATCTCGCTCATATACGTCTAATGCAGCAAGACCGGCTGCTACAGCCACAGGATGCCCACTATATGTGTAACCGTGAATAAATTTCCCGTCACTGTTTTGAATGAGCCCATCGATTAACCGATCATGAACGATCATACCGGCAAGCGGAGCATATCCTGCTGAAACCCCTTTTCCAAATGTGATGATATCAGGTTCGATTCCAATCTGTTCTGTCGCAAAGTTGGTACCAGTACGGCCGAACCCAGTCATCACTTCATCGATAATTAAGACGATTTCGTAACGGTCACACAGCTCTCGAACTTTCTCAAAATACCCAAGCGGCGGTGGAACAGCACCTTGCTGGCTTCCGACAATCGGTTCGGCGATAAATGCCGACACGTTCTCAGGACCAAGCTCTAAAATGGTTCTTTCAATATCCGTTACACACGTCCAGTTTTGTTTGGAGAGACAATCAGCTTTTTGACGATCGTATGGACATCGGTGGCAGTACGGAGAATAGACATGGGCATAGTTTAAAAGATTAGGAGTGTATGCATGCCTTCTTTTAACGTCTCCTCCTGCTGATAAAGAACCGATGGTGTTACCGTGATACGATTGCCATCGACCAATCACCATGTGTTTTTGGGGTCTGCCTGCGTCCCTATGATATTGCCTCGCCAGCTTCAAAGCACTTTCATTTGCTTCGGAGCCTCCGGTTGTAAAATACACTTTATTTAAATGGTCCGGGGCCATTTTTCCGATTGTTTCAGCCAATTCATGTAACGCTTTCGTCTCGAAGCGCATTGTATGGACGAAAGCTGCTTTTTTTGCTTGTTCTGCCATGGCCTCTCCTATAGAAGTAATCCCATGGCCCAAGTTGGCTGCAACCGCTCCCGAGCAAGCATCCAAATATTTTTTCCCGTTCTCATCTTTAAGATAGACCCCTACACCGTGGGTAATAATCGGGTACTCCTTTTTTAAATCACGATGAAACACGTAGTCTTTTTTTATTCCATCCATCTTTCCACCACCATTGCCATTCCTAATCCCCCCGCCACACAAATCGTCGCAAGGCCATATTGCCGTTTTTGTTTTTCAAGCTCATGACATAATGTAGTGATGATTCTTGCACCGGAGCACCCAAGTGGATGGCCTAAGGCAATCGCCCCTCCGTTTACATTCACGTTGTCTCCTTTTATGCCCCATTCTTTTAAACAAGCAAGACTTTGAGCGGCGAATGCTTCATTTAATTCAATCAAATCGATATCTTCCAAACGAAGACCCGCTTTTTTCAATGCAATTTGGGATGCAGGAACCGGACCAATTCCCATTTCTTTTGGTGATACACCCGCTGCAGCAAAGGAACGAATCCTTGCCATCGGGACCACTCCAAGTTGTTTCGCTTTTTCTTCCGACATCAACAGCAGCATCGAGGCTCCATCATTTCTTCCGGATGAGTTTCCGGCAGTTACCGTACCATCCTTTTGAAATACAGAACGCAAAGCTCCTAACTTTTCAATGTCCGTCAATCTTGGGTACTCATCTATCGCAAAGTGTCTGATCCCCTTTTTTCCTTCCTTCACCGGTACAGGAATGATTTCTTCTTCAAAATGGCCCATTTCAATTGCACGTTTCGTTTTCTGCTGACTCTTGAAAGCAAATTCGTCTTGTTCACTGCGGCTAATGTTATATTTTTCAGCCAGCCACTCAGCTGTTTGCCCCATCGTGAAACGGCCGTATATCTCCTCTGGCTGCGATTTTGGCTGACTCTCCGTATTTGAATCATACAGCGTCATATCTCCCATCTTAAGGCCGAATCGAGTGCCAACCGTATAATGAGGCGCTTGTGACATGTTTTCGACGCCTCCTGCTAAAACGACGTCCGCCTGACCAGTCAAAATGGACATCGCCCCGTTAATGACAGCCTGCATACCCGAACCGCACTGACGATGAACAGTATAAGCAGGAATTGATTCTGGAAAATGGGCCTGTAATGCCGCGACTCTTGCAATATTCGGAGCATGCGCACTCTGCTTTGTTTGTCCGACGATGACTTCATCGACAATATTGGCACCGTAACCGGAAGCAGAAAGATTATTTTTCATGATGAGGGATACGAGCACTTCCGGAGGCGTATCTGCCAGTGATCCGCCGAAGCTTCCGATAGCAGTCCGAAATGCATTTACGATTACAACCACTACACAGTCACCTCTTTGCCTTTATTGAAAGATTCAGCAATTTGGAAGGGTGCGTCCGTTTTCTGTTGAACTTCCTCAAGGGAAATTCCAGGGGACAGCTCCATAAGATGAAGTCCATCTTCCTTTACAGCGAACACAGCCAAATCGGTAATAATTAAATCCACTTTTCGTTCCGATGTGATCGGATAGGTTAATTCCTTGACAATTTTTGACTCACCCTGGTTAGACGTATGCATTGATGTTACGATTACCTTTTTGGAGCCTTCCAATAAATCCATCGCCCCGCCTACACCAAGAACACTTTTTCCTGGGACGGCCCAATTGGCGATCCGCCCAATTGCATCAATTTGCAACACGCCAAGAATGGATACGCTTACATGCCCTCCGCGAATCATTGCAAAAGAGGAAGCACTATCAAAAAAGGATGATCCTTCCAATACTGTGACAGGCAGTTTCCCTGCATTGACAAGATTTTGGTCTATATGCTCTTGATCAGGCGTAGGACCTACTCCAAGAATTCCGTTTTCCGAGTGTAAAAAAACTTTAACATCTGATGGAATATAATCAGCCACCAGCGTTGGAATCCCTATCCCCAAATTGACGATATCCCCATCCTTCAATTCCTTTGCTGCTCTTGCAGCAATGTATTGTTTCATGTTCAAGCTAGTTCACGCCCTTCACAACGATATAATCAACGTATAAATGAGGGGTCACAATTTCTTCAGGAGAAATTTGGCCTACCTCCACAATCTCGTCCACCTCGGCAATAACCACATCCGCTGCTGTTGCCATCATCGGATTAAAGTTTCTTGCCGATTTGTTGTAGATGAGATTTCCTAATTGATCCGCTTTTTTCGCTTTAATTAATGCAAAATTGGCTTTAAGCGGCTCTTGGAACACAAATTTTTTACCGTTAAGGGTACGCTCTTCTTTGTTTTCGGCGATTTTTGTTCCTACGCTGACCGGTGTATAGAACCCTCCGAGTCCCGCACCACCCGCTCGAATGGCTTCAGACATCGTTCCTTGAGGGAGAAGCTCCACTTCCATTTCCTTATCCTGATAAGCCTTAACCACCTCCGGGTTGCTTGTAAAATACGAGCCTATCGCTTTTTTCACTTGCTTTTTCCGTACCAAAACTCCAAGACCTCTGCCTGGTTCACCAAGGTTATTACTAATAATCTCTAAGTCTTTCACTTTCGATTGCGCCAAAGCGGCTATTAAACTAAGCGGACTTCCTACAAGTCCAAATCCACCTACCATAATTCGAGAGCCGCTTTTAACCTTTTTTACAGCTTCTTCGCATGTAATCAGCTTGCTCATGTTTTTTTATCCCTGCCTCTCCTTCGACTTTTGTGAGTGTAACAGTTCGGTAAAATAAAAAACCGAGCAAAACATAAATCTCTATAAAGAATGTCGTTCCAACGAACATTCCTTACAAAGAGTTCATGTTTGCCCGGTTTTAATAAGACCATGGGAAGAGGTCATCTTCCCACTTTATTATAACCAAACGTTATGTATTCATTTGCTTCACATTATCCCAGTAACGTTGAACTGCAGCTTGTAGAGCCACAATGATCGCTTGCTGGGATGGAGCAAAATAAAAACTTTGAATTCGTTTAATCAACTGCTCGACACCGTCTTCAAGACAGTAGCCTATCAGCAGTTTTTGAAAATAATTTTTAGTTAGTTCAGTTACGAATGTGAATTCAGCTCCGATAATCTTATGATCTTTCAGATTCACTTCGAGAACAATTCCCGCATGCTTATACATTTCATACATGGAAGTTCCCTGTGGAGCTTTTGCATATCCTGTAACAATCACTGTTTCCAGTGTTTGCATGCTATAATCCACCTTTCAAAAATCCACTGAACATGTTTCTAACACGAGTATACGGGTCAGAATAAACAATGTCAATGTGAATATTTTAAATTTTCAAAAATGTTAAAGCGCTTTCACTAACAAGAAAGAGCTTACGACTATTTTTTAGACCTATACACAATAAATAGATTATTCTCCCCTGTATGTTAAAACCTTCTAGAAAGATTTGAAATTTTTACCAACCACGTTCCTGCATTCGCGCTTCAGGAGACAGAGTTGAAATCTCAATACCTTTCATTGCAATTCCAAGATTTTTTGAAATCTCTGCAATTAGTTTATAGTCCTTATAGTGGGTTGTTGCTTCCACGATAGCTCTAGCGAATTTTGCTGGGTTATCAGATTTGAAGATTCCAGAACCAACAAATACTCCATCAGCACCTAATTGCATCATAAGTGCAGCATCAGCAGGCGTTGCTACTCCACCAGCTGCAAAGTTTACTACAGGTAGACGTCCGTGACGCTTAATCTCTAGAAGAAGTTCATAGGGAGCTCCAAGTAGTTTAGCCTCTGTCATCAATTCATCTTCACTCATTGTAGCGACTTTACGTACTTGTGCATTTACCTTACGGATATGACGAACAGCTTCTACGATATTACCAGTTCCCGGCTCTCCTTTTGTACGAAGCATGGATGCACCTTCACCTATACGGCGTGCTGCTTCGCCAAGATCACGGCAACCACAAACAAATGGAACAGTGTAATCATTTTTATTTAGATGGTACTCTTCATCTGCTGGTGTTAAAACTTCACTCTCATCAATATAATCAACACCCATTGCTTCAAGTACTCGGGCTTCTACGATGTGTCCGATACGTGCTTTTGCCATAACTGGAATAGAAACCGCATTCATAACTTCTTCAGTAATTCGTGGATCTGCCATTCTTGCTACTCCGCCACTTGCACGGATATCAGAAGGAACGCGCTCCAATGCCATTACAGCTACCGCTCCTGCTTCCTCTGCTATTTTTGCTTGCTCAGCATTCACAACATCCATAATGACGCCGCCCTTTTGCATTTCAGCCATACCTCTTTTTACACGATCCGTACCTGTTTTCATTGTTAAGCCCCCTTAGATGATTTTAAACGTATCTACTTCTTTTAACAGGAAAATCTCTAATTTTCACTTATAAACTTGCAATTACCGTGCCAATATTAAAAACACCTATTTGTTCACTATTTGCGGAAACAATATGCAAAATTTATTGGCACTATCCTTGTTTTTTTGCACGTAAACTGCAAAAATTATGTTGAATTTTAGAGGTAATAGAATTTGCCACCAAATCATTTGTATTACTAAACTAAATTTCCTGTTATATAGAAAAAACCTTGATAACACAATGGTTACCAAGGCTCTTTATGAATGACCTGTGAGGGGTTCGAACCCCCGACCTCAACTTTGTCAATGATGGATATACTTTATGATTATAACAGTTTAATTATGAAAGTATTGATAAGACAGGGATTTCATTAAGTCTCTTAATGATTGAGTTTAAGTCCTTTTTCAAAATATTTAAATTTAGATTGTGTCAAGCCCCTAAACGCTCTGGTTCATTATTTAGCTCACCATTTACGGAAGATTGTCTTTTATCCTTAAAGAGGAAGAAGAATACTACTGCGACGATTGCCGCAACTACTGCCGGATAAGTCCAGAAAGCTTGCCATTGAGCAAGAGAAGCGGTTCCAGTTTCCGTGACTGTTTGATTAAAGAGATTTCCAGCAAAATAGGATCCTACAAACATACCAATACCCTGAGTAAACATAATAATTAATCCTTGCGCTTGACCCTTTATTTTTTCATCTGCCACTTCATCAGTATAAAGGTATCCTGAAACAAAGAAAAAGTCCCAACATAATCCGTGTAAGGCAACACCAATATACATTAATGGTACGATTCCTTCAGGTGCACCAAACGCAAATAACGACATCCGTAATACCCATGCGAGCATGCCAACTAAAAACATCCATTTGAATCCTAATTTGCGATAAAAAAAAGGAAGTAATAACATAAATATCACTTCAGATATTTGACCAATTGTCATAACGGATGAAACATCTTTCACTCCAGTATCACCAAGAAATACTGAGGTAAAAGACATGTATGTTGCATGATCTAGAAAAAGCACTGTTGTACATAATATAAATACTAAATAGTAACGATTTTTTAACAATTGCAGTGCATCAAGAAAAAATATGTCTCTTAGTGATAACGGTTTCCCTTTACCAGGCGCCGGAGTGTTTGGCAAGGTAAAACTGTATAGGCCAAGCAGAATTGACATAACAGCACCGATTTGTAGAGCAACTGGGCTACCTGAAAAACCAAGGCTTCCAATTAAAACGCTTGCAACGATAAACCCAAGAGTTCCGCATACACGGATAAATGGAAAGGCTTTAACAGGGTTTTGAACATTATGAAAACTTATATTATTCGTTAAGGAATAAGTTGGATTAAAACACAACATATAAAGAAACATTAGCCATAAAAAAGCGGTTCCATTATTTGAATAGATTTGTGCCGGAAGAAACCATAACAAGATACCTCCAATAATATTAACAATCCCTAACATTTTTTGAGATGGAAAGAATCGGTCCGAAATCATACCTATGAAAATCGGAGAAATAATAGCTGCAATACCACCAATCGAGTACGCAGTACCAATTATAGAAGATAGTCCATGTTGACTAAGAATATAACCCAAAGTAGCCAACCATGTACCTAGGGTAAAGTATTGAAAAAACATCATTGCTGAGAGACGTGTAATTATATATGAATTACGTTGCAAATTTTTCACTCCTATTAATAAAATTACCAGGGTTTTACCACTAAAAACTTATCTGAACTGTGTACAGCAGTAAATCGATCAATGGACTCTGTATTCATTTTTCATGTGGCAGGATGCAGATGCCTTAGCCTCTCTTTCCTGCTTGTGAAAACAACTCATTGTGCATTTCATTCTTTTTGAATTAAGACACTCTACTGAAAATACCGAATCTTCCTTTTTTGACACCATCTCAAAAGTAAACGATTTTGAACAATTATCACACGTGTTGACATAAGATTCATATTGTTCTTCTATTTTCTTACCACAATTTGTACAAGTTTTACTTGGTAAATTCTTAAAAAATTCTGTCATTTTAATCAGCATTTTCATTACCTCCACTTGTCTCTAGTTTTACTCCCCGTAGTAAAGCGTTTTCTTTTTTGTTTTTAAAAAACCTTTCCCACTTAAGAAAAACCTAGCATTGCTGTTTCTAACAAAAATATATTTTTATACCGATTCTGTTATGATTCTACAGAATCGGTATATTCTAGCTTATATATCTTGAAATCCAATTTACCATTTTTTAAGTCCCAATAATTTCTCACCTAATTCAGTAAGTTCAGCTCGTTGGTATTTTTCTTTCTCCCAATTTCGAGGATCTCCCAGGAATGCAATTCCCTCTGGAATCTCTCTATCTCTCATTTGTGTAATTCTCCATTGTTTTAATTCTTCATTGTGTTCCTGTGCCGGGAACATAGAAATGTATTGATGAATATTTGGTGTATTCGAAACATTTTTACGTAAACCATGTGGTTGCATGACATGGAAAATTAACAAGTCTCCCGCTTTCAAAGTTACAGGTGTTGGTGTATAGCCTGTATAATCTGGGTGATAAGGATCTCTATCTGCAGGTTGAGTTTTTACCCACTCAGGAAAATCTTTAAATAACTCAGGAATGACATTCAATCCACCATTTTCTACATCCGTATCTGTTAAGAAAAGAATACCCTGAACATTTACTGGAAGCGGATCTAATGAAGTATCACCATCCCAGTGGATAAATCCTTCAAATTCAAAAGTTCCTGGTTTATTAGGGAAGCTCATGTTACATCTGTCAATACTTGTCCATAATTTTTCTGTTCCCCAAATATCTACAAACGCATCGTATACTTTTTGATAGGAACGATTGTCCCAGAAGTATTGATGATTATATAACTCCACCATTCCAGCTCCACGGAGTTCTGGCATTAGATGCTCACGAAGTGGTGCTCTGTACCAGGTAGAAGGATCAGTAGGATCTTTTTCTTCAAAATCCCAAATAAGGTTAACAGTTCGATCTATATACTCTTTTGGAACAACATTAGGAACGACTACGTATCCGTTTTCTTTCCAAAATTTAAATTCCTCTTCCGTTAACACTCTTAATGGTTCGTTGTTAGGACGTTCATTCAATGGAATATCAATCTCAAGAATATTATTTACTTTTGTTTTAGCCATTTTTAAAATCCTCCTCTATCGGGGTTAGATGTTTTATGTTGTATATTAAATTAATCCACTTACCCTATACCAAAACGCTTACTAATGCTGCCAAGATGATACACGCAGTAGCATCTTTGATAAATAGGTTAATCTTTTGTTGTCAGTTTCACTATTGTTTTTAAGTAACCTGACAATTTAAATATACTATTGTCATAGTGGTAATACTATTAACTATCGTGTTGATTTGATAAAAAAACTACAATATATTGCTATTTGACGTTATTCATTTGAAAAATGAACAGGTTAAAAATCGGATTTATCATGGAGATTTCAAAAAACCAGAAGGAAAGGCAAAATAAACATCACAAGAAATAAAGAAGACTTAGCATAAAAAATTAATAGGGAGAAATTTTAATTATCAATTCAAAAATTCAATATATTGTTGTAGCACTAAAAAAAACTATAACATCTTGCTATCCGAGTAAGATTTCCAACAAAAATGTTGTCCCTTTTTAAATGGTTAACATTTTTTCCTGACATATAGAACACTCTCGTAATAGCATTCTCGTAGATAAAAAAAAGACTGTCTAAAAAGGTCTATAATTAACGACCTTTTCGGGCAGCCTTTCCTTTTTCCTTTTAACGAATATTTTTTAATTTATACTTTTGATTCTAGTTTTTTGATTCAATTCTTATTTAATACCTTTATGTTGTGAGAACTTCTTCTTCATTCGTGAATTCAATCGTTTTGCTTGTTGCTGCAGATTCATAAATAGCCTCAAGTATTCTTGTAACCTGGTATGCTTGTTCAGGAGTGACAACCGGTTCCTTGTCTTCAAGAATCGCATTAATCCATTGACCAAGTTCACGATCCGCATCTGATTCTTCATTTGGTGAGTGGTAAGAAATCTCTGCGGCATTTTGTAATTTCGTCTCAATAAGCTGCCCATACATTTCACCGTTAAAGACTAATTCGTGTTTATTTGTTAATTTGTTTCTCCTCATTTCTGCTCCGCCTTTAGTTCCTGACAAAGTGGTCATTGCTTCGCGCTCATCTAAAGTATTCAGTAACCAAGCCGTCTCTAAATAAATGGTTGCTCCGTTTTTCATTTTTATAAAAGCAAAAGCAGATTCTTCTACGTCGAATCTATTCGGATCCCATGGTCCGAATAGATTTGCTTGATTTTGGTTTTTTAATTTGTTAAAAGTAACTCCCGTAACCGTATCAACTTCATAGTTATTCATACACCAGAATGTCAAATCAAGCGCATGTGTTCCGATATCGATTAACGGCCCTCCTCCCTGTAATTCTTTATTCATGAATGCTCCCCATGTTGGAACACCACGACGTCGAACAGCATGAGCTTTTGCTACATAGATTTCTCCTAAATCTCCTCTATCACAAGCCTGTTTTAATAATAGCGAATCTACTCTAAACCGATTTTGATAAGCAATAGTTAATTTTTTTCCTGATCGCTTTGCAGCATCTAGCATTTCTTTTGCTTCCTTTGAGCTAGTAGCCATCGGTTTTTCACACATGACATGCTTACCTGCATCGAGAGCTGCAACTGTAATAGGAGCATGCAATGCATTAGGCGTACACACATGGACTACATCTATATTGCTATCTGCCACTAACTCTCGGTAATCTGTGTAAATCCTTGCATTTTTACTGAATTTTTCTGCAGCATTACGTGCACTTTCTTCATTTCCACTACAAAATGCAACTACTTCTACCTTATCACTTAACTTTATTAAGGCCGGCAGATGTTTCTGTAAGGCAATTGCCCCACAACCAATGATCCCAACTTTTAATTTATTCATGGGTAGACCTCCGCATCTTTCTTCCTGTTTAGATATTTAGACCTGTCTGTTTGATAACTTCAGGCCAACATAGTTTTAACCTACGGCAAATCGTTGTACTATACACTTGCCCTTTTTTCTTCAACAAATCATAATCCCTTTGAGTAGTTGAACCAATTCGAAGCAATTCTTTTTTTAAATTTTCAAGAGTTTCTTCCTTTGATTTCAAACAATTCACCACCATTTTTTGTTGAAAGTGTTTCTTTCGCCAGCCAGGCTCCGCCAAGTACACCAGCATCATTACCTAATGTTGCAACAACTAGTTCCACACCTTGAGCAACTTTTGGAAAAGCAAATTGAGCAAATTGCTCTTTCAAAGGTATCATCAAGCTATCGCCCGCATTCGAAACGCCGCCACCAATAACAATTTTTTTCGGATTTAAGCTGTTAGCTAAATTTGCCAGTGATAATCCTAAATGGAATGTTACTTGGTGAATAATACGTTTTGCCGTTTGATCACCTTCATTTACTGCATCAAAAATTTGCTTCGAAGTAACCGTTTGATGTTTAGTATAATAATCTTTTAATTTACTAAATTCTTCAGTATGAGTGAGCTCTTCTAAAGCCAGACGGACAATTCCTGTAGCAGATGCTACCGTTTCTAAGCATCCCTTTTTCCCACAATTACAAAGAAAGCCGTCTCTTGGGATGGATGTAATATGACCTATTTCCCCACCAGCTCCATTTTCACCGTGAACGATCTTGCCATTGACGATAATGCCGCCTCCAACACCAGTTCCTAAGGTTATAAATATCAGGTTTTTAGCACCATTACCCGCACCTTTCCACATTTCACCGATTGCTGCCAAATTTGCATCATTCTCAACAACTACAGGCAAGGAGGTTTCCTGTTTTAAAATGTCTCGTAAAGGGAAGTTGTCCCAGCCTAAATTTACAGCCACTTCAATCGATCCGTTCTGAACATTTACAGGACCCGGTGCTCCAATTCCTATGCCAATTAACTTATTTTTGTTTTGCTTCAATACTTCTAATTGTTGATCAATTAATCGGCTAATTAGGCGCTTAAAACACGTATTTTAGTCCTTAAACCGTCGTTTTCTCTCCTTGTATTCACGGTCTCTTTGACGCCGATTTTCTTTCTCGGCAAACTCTCCGCATTTCTTACAATATCGCTGTCGATTGCTTTTTCGTTCGTAAGGCTGCTGACAACTATCGCAATAATTGCCTGACATGGTAACACCTCGCTCCGACCAATAAAGCACCTCGACTTTATGGTCGCCAGGAATGACGCAATTTTCTGCGTAAGAGCAACGGCCTCCATGCTCACGAAAGTAAACGCAGGTCCGATCGCAATTGGCGCCAGTTTCGAGAAAACATTTACCGTCACCGTCATAGGTCGCACAATTGGAGGAAATAAATCGTTGAAGTTTATTCATCGTCTGTTACCTCCGCCGCTTTCTTTTCCAGGATGTCACGGACGACCAATCGGATTGTCTCCATGCTTATGTCGAAATTTTTTCTTGGAGACGCCTCAAATACGATTAAGAGCGTTAATTTCTCGATGTACTTCGTTTTCTTTTCCTCATCCATCTTCTTGTAGTTGCGAAAAACTGTATAACTTTCCACAAATTCAATTACTTGATGAAAAAACAGTTCAATTGGGTCTAACTCGTCACACACTGTTCCTCATCCTCTTCTTCGTATTCTGGCTCCGACAGGTATACAAGCATGCCGTTTTCGTACAGTTTCGCTTCTCTTGTGCCTTCAAAATTGTTGCAATTGTAATGGTGGACATTAATAATTTCGTATTTCATCTAGTTCAGCTCCCCGTCGAATAATCGCATCTTGTTCACAATTTCGAATAATCCTTCATCAACTTCGCAAGCGGTTAATATTCGTGTTTTTACTCTAGTTGAAATTGGACTAATGCCAGCTTCTATCTTTGTTAATAAAGATTCACTAATTCCGAGTTTTTCGGACATTTCTTTAATTGATAAGTCCGAGCGATAGCGTAAGATTTGCAAAGTTTTTCCGTTCAAGTCAATTCAGCCCCTTTCAATAAATTTCAATTGAACCCAATAAAAACGGCTTTTTGGCCATAAAAAATGCACCAGTCGTTTTGACTAGTGCGATAAGGGTAATAACAACTGTCCAACTTGTTATTTGCCCTCATACATTCGGATTTTATCCCTTTTTCAAATAACCTTATATTTCGGCTTAATTTTTCCGTTGATTCCATAGTCGATTGTAGGAACCTTTTTCGCCATTTTTTCGGTCAGATGGACTTCTTTTTCTTTCCTCATCCGTTCGGCTGTCTCGTCTCTTTTCGGTCGGTACTTATCGCGGTAAAGCGCTAGGTATGTTCCCGTTTTTTCAAACCGATCATTGGCGTCCATCTGCTCCTGACGACATTTTTCGGAGCAATATTTCGTTTTACCCCTTCGTTTGAATAGCTGGTTACAGTTCCAACATCCGCAAACTTTATAGCAGTCCGGAATATCAAGAGGTTTTGACGGAATAAATTGCAGCTCAATCTCCGCCCATTCTTCCCGTGATCGTTGCGAAATGTTCATTCGTTCGATATTTTCGTGTGTCTTGGCTAGTAACGCGCTCATTAACGACAATTGGTTTGGGATTTCCATAATTGGATGATAGCCCCCGTTTCTCATAAATTCCTCGATAATGTCGTCCGTTTCAGCCATCAGCCAATCTATATCGGAGAACTTAGCGTTTACTTTTACTTTAATTCGATTTAAGCGTTTCTTTACTTGCAATGTTGCTCCTTCCCGTTTTTCCATCAGTCGTTATCCCCTTTTGGCAGTTCATGCCTGAATTAATGTTACACGCTCAATTAGGTGAACACTTATCTCTTGTTTTCTTTTAGAAAAGAATATCAGCGAATAATACCATATACGCATTCACTGAATCGTGGCGTCTAATGTAATGAGACGCAATCTTTTTAAATCTCGTTCTTTAAGTCTCGTTATTTATATCTAGTTAACACCTAGATGACACGCTTGTTACCCTTGTTGATTAGGTGAACATTACCATGTTAATCCGTGTAACCATTTTCCTGCCTCCATTTCCGCATTCGTTCTGCAGCGGCTTTCCTTCGATTATCGCATCTCTGTATTGCCTCTTTGTAATTTCCCCAGGCGTCCGGAAACGCAGTAAAAAAGTCATCATCGGTCAATGGAATAAGCGGCACATAGTATCCTTTTTCAGGAGGAAAATTAATAAGCCCGACTTCCTTTAAATCATCTAAGTGTTTGCTCGTAGTATCCGGAACCTTCCCGTATTTGACCGACAGTGTTTCGAGCGACGGAAAAGCGAAACCTTCTTGCAGATTGTAATAATCGATAATTAACGCATATAGAAATAGTTTGTCAGCGTTAATTCTATCGTGGTGAATATAGTGTCTGGCATCGCTAGGCAACGGTATAAAGTGCTTACCTCCTTCCGTTGGCGTCGTTTTGTTAAATACCTTCCTTTCCATTTCGCATCCCCTCCGTTAATTTTATTTATGTGAACGCGGATTGGCCGCGGAAAAAACCTTACATCCCATTTGACGTTTTAGAAGGCATTTTCGGACAGTAAAAAAAGCTCTTACCTTAAAATAAGGATAAGAAAGAATAGTCGCGCGGCCTTTTCAATACGTATGTCGCACGAACTAAGATAACTGAGCACCTTTCTACCCTTCATGCCTCGTAAGAAACTATTTTCGGACAGCAAAAAAGAACTTTCTATAAAATAATAGGAGCGAGCAAACAAAGCTGCGCAGTTTTTCGCAAAGTATCCCTTTACTTTATAAAACGCGTAAATATATAAAGTCGCGCAGACCTTCAATAATATGTCACGGAAGAATTTAATTTCGGACAAATAAAAAAAAGACGAGGTTTCCCTCGTCTCATTCAATCGGCCAGCTGCAACGGCACTTCGTACAAAGTCAACGCTTGTCGGTCGTTAACTTTCCAAGAAAAGTCGCTCACTCACCAAGTCATTTTTTCCGCTTTACACCTAGCATATCTTAATAAATTCTACAATCGTGGCATTTTTCTGCAACAAAAAAGACAAGGAAATCCTCGGCTAGATATTTGAAAAATTGTGAAGATTTGCACTAAAACTAACGGGCAGGTTAGTTGTGCGAAATGTTTCTAGTTTAAATTGAGAATGGTCACATTACTCTGGTAAAGGCTAGACAGTTCCTACCGGAACTGAAGGATTATATCGAAGAATCAAATGATGGGGTAACGACCTGAAGGGTTCTCTCTTAGTCGAATAGCACTGGATTTAGTAAGAATAATAGTGTTATAAGCTCGGCGAAAAGGCGTAAGAATTTACCGTAACAGGTTAAGCTGACGAAAGCCTACCCGCGGGGGTGGTGTAAATCATGATGCTTGAGTTGAATGAATATGGTGAGGATGCGAAAAAACCTAAAAGAAAAGGTTATGCTGACGAACTTCTGAATGTACGGGTCTATACCTGCGATACATAGAAATGTGTATATCACTAAATTGTGAGGTTAGATGTGGGTGAGTAAGAATAACTAATATGAAAATCCATGATACGTTACAGGCGTATGAAAGCTAACAGGCTTACAGGAAGCACCTAAGTTCTTTCCATAATAGATATAATTCAACATTGTAAGCTGATAACGTGGAGGGCTTACTCCCAAAGAAGCGTTGATAAGGAAAGCAATAGTGAGAGTAGCTTCTGTATAACTTATCTTTATATCAGTGAAAGTGGTGGCACAGTACCGATGAAAGGTCTAATCAACCCGAAGGGATAGCCACTAGACTAATGAAGGAACATTTAATCATGTAAGGCAAATCTTTATCGGTTAATAAGGTTCTCGTAAGACTAAAAGAGGTTTACCTCCCACGGGAGGCACCGACTTATTGAAACGGAAGAATTGAGACATGAAAGGTACTAAGTTACCAGAAGTGTTGATGATTAAATTGAATTGGATTAGTTGGGGCGCCGTATGCGATGGAAGTCGCACGTACGGTGCTAGCGGGGGGAAAAGGGGGAGATAACTTCAAACCCTTACCTATCTGTCATGAAGAAGGAATTGATATTAACGAAGCATTTGACTCAAAGGGCGACATAAAAAGATAATAAAAGAGGGTTCTAAAATAATTTTTAGAACCCCTCTAGTTGTGATTATTAGTATCCTCAACACATGAAGGATGCTCCAACAATGATTAAAAGGATGAATAGAACAACAATCAAAGAAAAATGTGCTCATTCCGCCACCTTGGTAGCCCATCAATCATCACCACCTTTATTAGACATCTATAAAAGAGCTTTCGGGCTCTTTTTTCTTGTAATATTTGAATTCACCAATTAACTAAAAAAGTGCATTTAATCTTTTAAAATAGGTAGTAGTTTAGTCAGTTATAAATGTCACTCATATTCTATAAAGACCATAGGGACAAGTTTATTGTAAAGGAAGTGAAAACATGCGTTATGTAAAACATCAATCTACTGCGAATAAAAAGATCTCCAATAATGAAACGAACGATGATATTGAAGTAAGTATTATAATACCTTCCCGAAATAAGTATCCGTTAAATTTATTTACCCTTTATTCACTTGAAAATCAATCCTTTAACGTTAAGAAGATGGAAGTAATTTTTATTAATGATGCATCTACTGATGAAACAGAAGAAAAATTAAAAAACTATCATCCTCCCTATATTTTTAAATATATTCACTGCACACAAAAACTCGGAAGAGCCAGGGTTAGAAATTTAGGTATCGAATCAGCAAGCGGCAGGATTCTTATTTTCCTTGATGCTGAAATGATTACTGAACCTGAGTTTGTACAAAATCACTATAACTATCACCATATAACCGATAATCTGATTGTGACAGGCACGATGCATTCAAAAGCTCTATATTCTTGTATTTTCCCCGAATTTTCCGACCAATTCACGAATAAAATCGAAAAGTTAACAAAAGAGAATCAACAAATATATAAGAGATTCAAAAATTCTAAACATCCTATCGAAACCCCATATCCACTGATTAATAAAGACGATATAGTACAGGGGCACTTCAAAGATATATCGTATAGTGCGTACCCATGGTTCGAAGAAATAATTAGTAATTACAATGTAAAGTTAGAAGGGTTCATGTTTCCATGGATGGCATTTCTAACAGGGAATATCTCTATCAAAAAGGAGCTTATCACCCAGGCAGGATTGTTTGATGAAGAATTTTTTAATTACGGTTATGAAGATTGGGAATTAGGATACAGGTTATATAAAATGGGCGTCAAATACGTAGTGAGTAATAAAATGCCCACATACCACCAAGAACATCCTGTCGAGGAAAGTAAGTGGAAAGAGGCGGTTGGAAACTTCGGCTTATTCACAATAAAACATCATGATGTCGATGTGTTAATTTTGGCATTAGAACTCGCTAGGATGACAGATTTGAACACGATGAATAACATCTTAAAGGAGTATAAATCGCTTCTAAAATCTAATCCAGAGCAATTTCAAGTTTTCTCGGAAAAATTTATCTATATCCTAGAAACGATTATTCTGATGCTAGAAGTCGATATACGACATTTTAATATAATAGGTGCGGCAGGATTCAGTTCAGAAGCAAAAAAAGAGTTGCAAAGAGATATGCAACAAATACAAAAACTTGAAATGTTTCCGAACCTAACAAAATTTTTAGCTACTGTTATCAATTCATAAGAGAGGGGTGAAAAAATGGTCTCTATTATTACTTGCACCATAAGAGATGAATGTATGGATAATGTTTTTAAGAATTATCAACAGCAAACATGGAGGGAAAAAGAATTATTTATTATATTGAATAAAGATTCCATGGACATTGATAAATGGATTAAGAAGGCAAAGAAATATCCGAATGTTCGGGTTTATCAACTGCATGAAAAGGCTGCTTTAGGTGATTGTTTAAATTTTGGGGTCTTGAACTCAAATTATGATATTATAGCCAAATTTGACGATGATGATTATTACGGACCTGATTATATTGCAAATGCAATGTCCGTTTTTGAGGATCCTAATATCTCCATTGTTGGAAAAAGCTCTATTTATATATACTTCAAAAATAAAAAGGCTTTAATTCATGTTCCAGGAATCGAAAATTCAATGTCCGATACAGTAGCTGGTGCAACTTTGATGTTTAGAAAAAATGTGTTTTATTATGTCCGTTTTGAAAAAGTAAATCGAGCGGAGGATTACTTTTTTATCGATCAATGCAAAAAAGAAGGCTTTAGCATCTATTCAACAGATCGTTATGATTTTGCTGCTATTCGACAAGACTCAGAAAACCATACTTGGAAGATTTCAGACGAGGATTTGATGGGGTGGGGAGACTTGGTTGAATATACTAAGGATTTTCAATCATTGGTTCAAAAAAGAAAACTACTTTACACATTAAATTCATGGCAGCAAAAGTAAGCATCGCTTGCATGGAAAATTTTTTTTTAGGTCTCTAAAGGGTGTCCAACGCATACCATGCTTTTCTTTTGCATCCGCAAAGACACGTTCAAGAGTTTCTTGTGAAATAATCTACTTAAAGGGTGCGTTAGTTAAAGAACAACTCAAAAAAGGACTCATTACAGTCCTTTTTTATTTGCTAAAATATCAACATTATCATTTAACAGAGCCTTATAATAAATAAGCCATATAACACCGTCGCTATTGCGCCCCATTTAGCAGCCCCCGAACTAAACATGTTAATAAGAGCATACACGCTACCGCTAACAACGGCGATGACAGGAAGCTCCACAGCAAAATCCGCAATCCAATCAACAACACCGTTAAAGGTAATTTCCGTAAATTTTTCACCTAACCACCCCTTCAATTGCGTTAAGTCCATCCCACCAGTTTATATTGCCTAAATTCTCCGCAAGTGGAGTCGGATCAAGCCAGCTATCGTCCGGCCCCTTCATTCCGAGATGCAAATGCGGACCGGTCGAATTGCCCGTATTTCCGCTTAATCCGATGATTTCTCCTGCATGAACATGTTCCCCTATCCTTGCCTTAACCTCGTTCATATGGCCGTATATAAGCCGCGTACCGTCGTCAAATTGAATTGATAGCCCTTTGCCGATATTAGCTGTGCCAGCAAATACTCGGTCGACTACGCCATCACTTAGCGCCCTGAGTGTCGTTCCTTCAGGTATCGCGAGGTCAATGCCGGTATGTGGCGTTTTATGCACCGCATCTACCGAGCCAAACTTACTTGTTATGCGGACAATCATATCGCCCTCATCGCCTCTACGAGAATATTTAATACTAACGGTGTCATTTGTACGAGCACGTAGCCCAGGCCAGCGCCCTGCATCATGCTGAAGCCTTTCTCCTTATTGCCGATCATGATGAACAAAGCACCGCCAAGCACGACGACCATGGCCACCGGATATGCTAGCGCCTGGACTAGAGTAATTAACGGATCAAACGCATGTAGCATCTTATCGTACATGGCCCCACTAGCTACCGCCGCTGTTACTGGTACCGCAGTCGCTGCAAGAGCGGCTTTAACTTTCAAGAATGGCGCTACTGCTAACGGAATTAATATCCCGGACTCGAAAAACACCTTCTTTTCCTGCTCCGTAAGCTCGACAACATCGTTTTTCCGTGCCATAAATTCCTTAATCGAATATACCTCTTCTTTACGTCTGAACATGCTGTTATCCCCTTCCTATGCGTTAAAATCGGTTAATGTAAAGACTTGCGTTTGAAGTCCTTCACTTAATTTCATTAACTCTTGGCGCCTATGCTCCGTCGTTGTAATCCACACAAATTTAGGTGCGATCATTCCGAAAGCTAGTCGCTGCTTTAATATCCGATACTTTTCGATTTTTGCCTGATTCTTTTTCATCGTTTGCGTATTGTCGACCTCCACCACTGTATAAACGTCGCCTTGCTTAAAAAGGGCATCTGCGACACAAACTACTTTATCCTTTTTCGTTTTGCCTTCGTTGATGATCCGGATTTCATTTCTCCATGTGGACGGACATCCATAGGCTATATAAAGATAGTTCCGCATAATGTAGTGCATCACGTTGCCGGTACATTTCCGGACCTTATCGCAGTTGACTAGCGCCCGACCTTTTGCGTTAAGATAGTAAATGTTTTCACCGCTGCGCATCACGCTTAAATACTCCTCCATTTGCTTCAAAACTCGCTGAGCATTCCGATCACTTTTTAAATTGTGGATTCGCTGAATCTGGCTTCGTGTCAGATAATCCAGTTTCTTCAAATCGAGTAATATAGCTTCCTCCCGTTTTCGTCGGTTCCTTTCCGTGTGGTACACTGGCGTCCTCCTTCCTTGCCTGAAAAACAATGTGCGGCTTTATTTTGATGTCGATAAACTTATTCGAGATTAATGGCGTTTGGACGATGCGGTCGCAGTCGGTCTGATAAATCGCACGGCCACGCAAGCCAGTCGGTAAGGACTCCGCACCGCACCGGTCTAATACAACCATGCTTTGAGTGCTGTTCTTTAACTTGAAGCAAAGAGCTGCGCTTGTGTTCGCCTTAACCTGACGCGGAAATACATCCGCAGTTGGATATTGAGTTGCGAATATCAATCTGTAGCCAATTCCGGCACCGATACGGGCTACTTCACCGAGTAAATGAGTAGCCCGGTCACGATCCGCCTTTTCTTCAAAGCCAGCGATTTCAGCACCTTCATCAACGACGATAAAGTGTCGCTCCTTCCATCCGGCTTCGCCAATGTCTTCCCATCCGTTAGCTAAGAAGTAAGCCTGGCGCTTAATTAAATCGTCGTGAATGGCCTCCAATGCCTCGAGCGTTTCCTCTCCGTTTTTAGCAACCGTCTGCACTTGCTTGCACGCCATGAAGCGACTGAACGCAAGACCTCCTTTTAAATCAATCAGCGTAAATTTAACGTTGTCAGGCTCGTTATTAATGAGCGTTGTGATTGCGTTCTTTAAGAATACCGTCTTGCCGTACCGAGTCATGCCGGCCTCGACAAGCATCTGAAGCTTTTCGAAATCATGGACGACGAACTCTTTATACGTGACTCCGACCGGCACTTGCCAGTTCTTAACTTTCGCGAGCATGTCATCGTCATAAAGCAATTCCTTGGTTAGCCCTTCGTCGTACACCCGCACGATTAACATACCGTCGTACTCCATTTCGATTTCCTTATTTAGCAGGACTCGGTTGTTAATAATTGCCCGGAGTTGCTTCGGTAAGCTTCGAGTTATTCGCAATTTGCGAAATTCTTTTAGATTGATCCGCCTGACACTGCGGTTATTAAGGCCGTCTTTAAATTTGCCGTATTTATCGAGGAAATCTTGCAGCTCAAGTCCCAACGGAATTTTATAGACATACTCTGTATACTTTTTCGCCTTATTGTAATTCCTTCGATAGAGACGCATCTTTTCGTCTTTTTTGTACAGGCCGCAGTTTTCAGCGATCTTTAAAATCTTATCGCTATCATCGTTCAAATTCGTCTTGTAATAATAACTAGCGCCAAGCACTCCGAGCATGCTTCCGGTTGTTAGCACTTCGAATAACAAATCGCCACGCCCCTTTCGAATATCACATAGTGATAGTTGTAATAGATACGCATGGTGAAAGCGAATAATAGGACGATTGGTGTCGTAGTGATAGAGGCGATAATGTACCGTTCGCTCTACCGTGATGCTGGCGATTGGTAATGCGTATGATAAAGTGTATGGGATATCGCCCAAATATTGCGTGTCTATCATAAGATTTTTTGGAAAACTACAAAGAAATTTATGAAAGGATTAGGACGAGTTTTGTCGAAATTATATAGTAGGTGATCAGACATGGTAATTAGCTTAATAGGCTCGTGGATAAAGCAATCGAAGTATAGCAGACCGGAGATATGCGAGATATTCGGCATTTCGCAGAATACATTATCGAATTGGAGTACGGGGAAAACATATCCGTCAATACCGCAGGCTTTAAAGCTAGCTGCGCTATTAGGCGTTAAGGTAGACGATTTATATAAGATGAAAGAGGAAGAGTGAAGGAATGAATGAAGTATTAGAGGCGAAGCTAACTATCTCGCGGATTAAAACGCAGCTCCTCGATTTAACTGGCGAGCTAGTGGCAGCTGAGTTATCGGATAAGAAATACGCGATCAAACGGTTGCTTGCGGTCATAGAATACATCGATGAGCATGACGTCAAGGTTAGCGACATAGAATTGTAGCGATCTCCCTGAGTTCGATTTTTCATTGCGAAATTTTTTTCGACTTGACCCCTCGATGCTGGAAAATTATACGCGGGTAGAAATTACTTGAAAAGCGGATTTTTTCGGATGGGCTTGGGGAATTCCGACTATTTTAATCGGATTTAAAAAGTATATAAACCGGAATCATTTCGACTGTGTGACGAATGTATAACGATGAATAATGTATTCAACATAATTACGTATAATGTACGTTATCTGCACTTATGTGATATACAAACGCAGTCATGTCAACGCTCAATCGTTACGTAGATAATAACGTTATGCAGCATCCTATACATCCGCATAGCACCGCCATTCCTACCGCCAGTGGCTCCGGTATTTCCCACGCTTTATGTATAATGAATACCGGTTCAGTATACGGATAGCTGCGCAATATCCTTCCGATCAGTCCGTTATTCTACACCCCCTCGGTTTCGGAAGCGGTCCGTCCGGCAGGCGCTTCGTGTTAGTGATATCGCGAATATGTAATCTTTTGTATAGCCGGATGCCCTTGCAATTCGCCACCGTATCCCTGTCATATTGCGAGATGATTATTCTGATTGTAAGATAAAGACGTTTCGGGCATTCTACAACTAGGAGGTGCTCTCATGTCTTGGTGGATATACACTCATTTTATAAACACGCTTTGGTTTGTATTCATTTTGATCTCGATTCCTGGCACTTTTCTAATTTATTTAGTTTATTCAAATTTAAAACAAAAAAAGCAGGAAAATGACGATAGTCAAAATCAATAGCACCTACCGTTATTATCTTCCACATTACGTCACCTTACGTTGTAAATCGGAATCATACCGCGTTCCTTCTATTATATATCCTAGTATTCCACTAGGTAATATCGGACTAATCTACGACAACTACCCCGACCAATTTATTTATAAATACTCCGTATTTGTCCATTGCCATCTAAGACATCCCTTCATAATATACCCTATAGTTCTCACTCATTGCACCTTTACAAAGCGTCTATATGGCGCTTTCTTTTTTCTTTCATATCGTTCCATCCGCACTAATCTACGACAGTCACTCCGCACACATCATCGAATGTCACCCGCTCGAATTCGCCAGGCTTTACCTCAATGCGGAGCTGATGCGTAATCGGGTCGATATGATGAATACGCCCAGTCATATCCGTCGTAAATCCGTCAGTCCACACGGATAGCTTCACCGCAAAGTTATATTCCATCGCGTAAGCAATTCGCTGGTCAAACTCCTCTGTATCGAATTCGCTAAGTAACGGCCGTGGCTGGCGCTCTTGGTCCTTAAACATATCGCGCTGCTGTTCGAATACTTGCGGCATAAAGGACGCTGCATTCCATTTAATTAAACCGCGATCTCTTATCGTCATTTCGAACATCTCCTTCGTTCTTATTATACACGAACAAATGTTCCGTATGTAAACGAAAATAAAAAGACCAATTTTACGTGGTCTTTAGTTATTCTTATTCAATTAAAGCACCCGTTACTTTAAGTACAATCTTTCACAATCTGCTCCGTTAATCAAACCCAAAAAAGGTGATGCTTTGTTAAAGCATCGCACCCTTTAGTTTAACATGCATGCTATTCTAGTTTACAAACCTCTTGTAATAAACCAATAAAATAACAAGCAAGATAGGATTAATAATTGCTGAATATCCTAAATTCCACCATCCGTAATGAAAATATCCCCAAGGTTCGGGCAATAGGGTGATGGATTCATAGGTTAACAAACATACTTCCCAATAGATAAAATAACGAATTTGTTTAATTAAGGAACTTTTAAAAGGATACCAATTCAAAAACATCATATTTACAGGTGGAAGTAACATAGTATTGGCTGGTAATGCTGCCCAATCCACATTTTTTGTAAAATACCAGTATGCATGATATTTCAAATCTATGTAAGCATCAAAAGACATTTGAAATGCAGTTGTAAATGACCAGATATGGGCAATTTGTTTTGCCGATAAATTCTTATTAGTTTTGAAAGCAAGCACATTAAATATGATAATTACGATAAAAAGTCCAATCATTATTATTTTTCCTTTTTCTTCTTACAATATCCTTATTAAGTAATTATCATACTCAAGGTCTTATTAACCTAAACCTGACCGTTAGTCGAATAAGAAAAAGGCTGCTTTTTTGCAGCCAGTTCTTTAAGGAAAGCACCCGTTAGCCATCCATGCAGCGGAAAAATCATCGCTGCACCACAGAGAATGAAAATATATTAGAACCGTCAATACTGATTCTACGGCTGGGAGAGGAAGGTCGATGAACTATGGTGCGTTAGAGCCCATCCGTTAGTCTGACTCCAACGACCACGGTGCACCACTGACTGTCGCTCCCTTACGGGAAGCACTCATAGTAGATTAATCCTAATTCTGGTTGTTGCACC
>NZ_JAGGQY010000054.1:0-12015 GCF_018613105.1 Bacillus sp. ISL-77 | reverse complement strand
ACTCTCTACAGGAATGCTAACGAAGCAGTTTAGTCATAGAAGAAAAGAAAATTCTCTGTTATATAATCAGTAATATTTTTGGAGTGAAATTCATTTAAAGAATGGGTAACCTATGAAACTAAGCATTAAATAGAGAAGTTGTTTACGTTGAAAACAGAAAAATGTTAGTCGTATATTGTTCATTCGATATTCTTGCCATCATTGCAAATGTAGGCACTTATAAATAAAAGCACTACCAATTTAGTGAGTGCTTTTTTGCTTATTATCCTTTTGGTATAGGAGTAGGAGTTGGAGGAGTTCCTAAACCCTTGTATTTATCATCAATGATTTGACGAATGTTTTTAGATCTGTACCTTTTTCATATTCTTTTTTCGCTTCACGAGCGATATCAACACAGACTCCTCAGCCAAAGCCCATAGTATCTAATAGAGCTACATCGCCTTTTACTGAATCGACAAAGCAATTTGTATTACTTGTATGCCCGTCCTCTTCATAACAACCACAATAACAAGGCATATAATTTAAAACTTCTGGATGCTCGACAGCAAATTGATAGGCTTCAAGTATTTTAGGACTGTCAGTTACTGAAGCTACGACAGACCAATCATTACTCCCCATAATATATTCTAACTTCGGTTGTTTATGTTGAGTATCTCCATTATCTGTTTGCTCACCTTTGGATTGATCATTATTTAAAGAACACCCTGTAGAAATGAATGACATAATTAAAAATGGTATTATAAATTTTTTCATTTCTTTCTTCACCTCACTTTTCTCAAATAATACTTAATACCAGAGATAGATAACCTGAAAATACGAATAGAACACTCATAAAGAATGATATTACCGGTGGTGCTTTCTTTATAAATGAAAATACATTTAATACTAAGAACAGCACAGCTAATACGATAAGGATTGCACTTGTTGCATTTATACTAAACCTCACAATCATTTCTGGGTAAAATGCTCCTTGGTAAATAATTTAGATGCCCCTACACTTTTAACTGTTTGGATAATATCGTGAGGTGGCGATTGTTGTCCTAATGCTGCTGTAGCAGAAAAAACAAGCAGAATTACTATACTTTCTACTCTTGTCCAAGGTTTTGGGTTAAATGCCGTATTGGTTTTTAGTTTCCTTCTAATTAGAATACCATTGATTATTGCATAAGCTATCAGCGGAATGATTAACAAATGCTTGATTAGAAGGGCTTGTCCATAAGATAACACCCAAGTTCTTACATAATCATTAATATCAACTACAAATGTCATTAGAATAAGCCCCGTAACAATTGTCACTGTTAAACAAGTAATTGCAACTGGGGTAAACCATCTTAAAAAGTTCAGCCAATTTGAATAATCCTTTGAAAACCAACTCACGACCAGTAAAATCCCTACCCAAACAGTAACGGCAGTAAGGTGGGAAGTATGGGTTATAAATCCTTTCCACTGATCTAGAGAACTGGCGTGACTTGCCCATCCAAGACCCAAAATTAGAAATAAAGAGAAGAGCAGACCAATAAATGCATATATTCTCTTATTCCTATAATCGAACCAAACAATAAAAATAAATAACACATTGGCAAAAAGATAGGAGAAAATCCACGCTTGCCCTACTTCAAAAGTAAATAACACCGATTTAAAAGTTTGAGATAGCCCTATATCTTCATATAGAAAAAGTATCAATTGCAAAACTGGAACGAACGATAGAATTGCTATTCCTCCTGCTGCCGTCATTAATGCTCCTTTAGGCACAATAATATCAGGACGTTTAGAACTTGGTACCATATAAAGGAGAAAGCTTCCTATTATAAGAGAAAAGCAAAGATATAATAATATTTCACTTACCATTCCGACGAATAACATTAATTATTTTTTCCTCCTCATTAGCAATAAAAAGCTCCAGATAACTATAATGATTAGAACCACAATTACCGAAGGAATTACATATGAGGGTAATTTTTTTTGTTCATATTTTTTATTTACTTCATTCGCTTTTTTAATTTCATCTTGTTTTGGTTGTTTTACAAGAGCTTGATCTTGCCCAATTTGTGTTTGTTTATTTGGAACCTGAACTGAGAAAGAAAATCCCCCTTTAATTGGATGTCCATCGGCCCCAATAATATTCCACTCTACTTTATAACTTCCATTCTCTAATTGATTTTGTAAACTCCCAACTATTTTGTTGTTATTTAAAGAGATATTTTCTACAGGTATTGATTTACCATTGGAGTTTATTATTTGAAAAGTGCTACTTTGTTCTACTTTTGTTTCAAAGGATAATGTTATCTCTTGAAGGTCCTCTTTGACGATTTCTCCATCTTGAGGAGATGAACTCTCTAAGCCAGTGTGAGCAAAAGCGTTGTTAATAAATGTTAGGAAAATTAAAAATGTAAATAACAATGATTTCTTGACCATAATTACCTCCATATTGTTTTACCGTTTTATTTTATCAAAATGATTAAATCCTAACATCTCCTCCAACCGTAATTTAGTAAAGTAAATTATCTGAATTTTTTATAATTAAATTATTTGACACACATATTAGTTGTTGCTAATATGATGATATCAGAACATATTAGCAACAACTAATATGATTGGAGGTAAAGTTATTGATGGTAAAAACAGATGCTGATATGAAGGTCAAGTTTCTACGTGGATTTTCAGATAAAACAAGGATTCAAATTCTTGAATCTATTAAAGAACAAGAAAAAACTGTTTCAGAGATTGTAGAAGATCTTAATGGCAAGCAATCAAATATATCCCAACATTTAGCTTGCTTAAAAGGTTGTGGACTTATTGTAGGCAGACAAGACGGTAAATACATTAAATATAGCCTGCGAAATCAACAAGTAAGGGACTTACTAACAATGTTCCATACAGTGTTCGAAGAAGTGCAAACTGATATAGCTTGTTGTGAGAATCATATTGAATAAGGTGGTGAAATTCATTGGCTGATAAATGTTGCAGTTCAAAAGAAATACAAAAAAATCAAACAGATGAAAATAAAAGTTGTTGCGACAGTAACTTAAATACAGTAGAAAATGTTATTGAAGTTAAGGCCTCTTGTTATAGTAATGTTTCTTCTATCGCTTTAGAAAATCCTAAAGAGGCACAAAGCTCTTGCTGTAGCAGTAATTCAATTGCTTTAGAAAAACCTAATGAGGCAAAGAGCTCTTGCTGTAGCAGTAATTCAATTGCTTTAGAAAAATCTAATGAGGCAAAGAGCTCTTGCTGTAGCAATAATTCAATTGCTTTTGAAAAACCTAATGAGGCAAAAAGCTCTTGCTGTAGCAGTGATTCTATCGCTTCAGAAAAACCTAATGAGGTAAAAAGCTCTTGCTGTAGCAGTAAAGTGGAAGAACATTCAAAAGACATTCCTCTTTCGCCAACTACTTCTGAAGAAAAAGTTGTATATCGTGTACAAGGAATGGATTGCCCAGCTTGTGCTGTCACCATAGAAAAAGGATTAAGTGCTTTAAAAGGGATTAGAGATGTAACAGTGAACTACAGTACAGCAAAACTACAGGTGGTTGGAGATGCCGGTTCGTTTGATCAAATTGAAAATCAAGTTCAAAAACTTGGTTATACGGTTGAATCGCTTGAACAGAACAAAAATATGAGGACGTACAATGTCGAAGGAATGGATTGTGGTAGTTGTGCGAAAAGTATCGAAAACCATTTAAATGCTATACCTTCAGTACAAAATGTTAGTGTGAATTTTTCTACAGGAAAAATGAAGATAGATCACGTCAATAGCGTTGAAGATATCGTTTCAGAAGTGGCTAAAATAGGTTATAAAGCGTCCTTGGTTACAAAGAGTAGTAGTAAAGCTACCGAAACTCCTAAAAGCAAGGAAGGAAATGGTTTAATCATCTTTTCAGGAATTTTGATAGCTCTTGGATTCATTGGATCTTACACTGGAATTTACCCAACAATAAGCAATTTTTTATATGCATTTGCACTTGTTCTGAGTGGGTTTAAGCCTATAAGAAGTGCCTACTATGCTTTGAAAAGCCGTTCGCTTGATATGAATGTTTTAATGTCTGCTGCGGCAATTGGGGCTGCATTAATTGGTGAATGGTTAGAAGGAGCAACCGTAGTTTGGTTATTTGCTTTGGGTATTGTTCTACAGAATCGATCAATCGAAAAGACGAGAAATTCTATTCGAAATTTAATGGATTTAGCTCCATCAGAAGCGTGGGTGTTAATTGGCACTGAATTGGTTAAAAAGCCAGTTGAAGAGATTTCAGTTGGACAGATAATCATTGTTAAACCAGGGGATAAAATTCCATTAGACGGAGAAATCGTTCAAGGTATATCCAGCGTAAACCAAGCTCCTATCACAGGAGAGTCTATTCCAGTTGATAAGGCAATTGGTGATACAGTTTATGCTGGTACGATAAATGAGAGTGGATCTATTGAAATCAAAGTAACTAAGTTAGTTGAAGATACAACCATATCAAAGATTATTCACTTGGTAGAAGAGGCACAAGAACAAAAAGCACCAACCCAAGCATTTGTCGATAAATTTGCAAGTATCTATACACCAATTGTTTTCATATTAGCTATAGCTGTTATGGTCTTACCTCCCCTTCTTGGATTTGGTACGTGGGGAGAATGGATTTATAAGGCACTTGAACTATTGGTAGTTGCTTGTCCTTGTGCATTGGTTATTTCGACTCCTGTAGCGATTGTTTCTGCAATCGGCAATGCGGCTAAAAATGGTGTTTTAATTAAAGGTGGATCATTCTTAGAAATCGCAGGATCTATAAATGCCATTGCTTTTGACAAAACAGGTACATTGACTGAAGGAAAGCCAACGGTTTCTGAAATAAAGGCTCTAGCCAATTCAGCAGACGAGTTATTATCCCTTGCTTTGACATTAGAGGATTATTCAACTCATCCAATAGCTAAAACAATTGCAAACTATGCAAAAGAAAAGGGCATACAATCAAAAGATGGCCAGTTGTATAAAAGTATAGTTGGTAAAGGGGTTCAAGCTACTATTGACGGCGTTATTCATTATGCAGGAAATCTTAAACTGTTTGAAGAAATGAATGTTTCATTAGGCAATATAAAAACCATAGCAGAAGAGTTTCAAAGAAAAGGAAAAACAGTAGTTATTATTGGTACGGAACAAAAGATAATGGGTATAATCACAGTTTCTGATACTATACGTAAGACAACGGTAAATGCCTTAAATGGTTTAAAACAAGTTGGCATTAATCAAACCGTAATGTTGACTGGAGATAATGAAGGAACAGCTAAAATGATTGCCTCTGAAGCTCCAATTGACCGTTATTTTGCTGAATTAATGCCAGAGGATAAAGTGAATTCTATTAAGCGATTACAAAAAGAAGGTTTTAAAGTAGCAATGGTTGGAGACGGCATAAATGATGCACCAGCACTTGCAACGGCCGATTTAGGAATTGCAATGGGTGGTGCTGGAACAGATACAGCAATGGAAACAGCTGATATTGTTTTAATGGCAGACAATCTCGAAAAGCTGCCTCATACAATCAATCTCAGCAGAAAGGCATTAAAAATAATTAAACAAAACATTTGGTTTTCATTAATTGTGAAGTTTATTGCCCTAGCTTTAATCTTCCCTGGATGGCTAACATTATGGATAGCCGTGCTAAGTGATACCGGTGCTGCCATAATTGTAATTTTAAATGCTCTACGCCTATTGAAAGTTAAAGGTTAAAAACGATATTGATATCCCAAGTTTTATCTAGCTTTGGTGAATTTCCTAATTCCCTTATTCGGTGCGATGCTTTAACAAGGCATCGCCTTTTCTGGTTCGATTCACAAAGCAGATTGTGAAGAATTGTACTTAAAGCAACGGGTGCTTTACTTGAAAATCTAGCTGCCAATGGCGGCTTTTTGTTTATTCGACTAAAGGCAAAATATCATCAAAAAACACATTATAAATGATAAAGAGATGTTACTGAACAGAGGAGAGAGGTAAAGAAAATACCATTCAGTTAAAAAGTAATGTGAAAATGGAAAATCTGTGGTAAATTACATTAGGGGAGGTAAGAAAAATGAAAAAACTCAAAGTTATACTTAGTTTATTACTAGTGTTTTCTATATTAGGAGGCATCAAAACACAAGCAGCAAGCAAGATGACGGTACACTATATTAATGTAGGACAAGGTGACAGCATCTACATAAAAACTGCTAATGGTGATGATATTATCATCGATGGTGGTAATAAGGATGGGAGCGATGTTGTTGCTTATTTGAAGAAACAGGGTGTTAAAGACATTGAAGTAATGGTAGCCACCCATCCTGATGTAGACCATATAGGTGGGTTGGATGAAGTCCTAAATGCCTTCAAAGTAAAATCTGTTTATGCTCCTAAAGTTAGCCATACGACTCAGGCTTACAGCGATTTTCTTAATGCGGTAAAACGTGAGGGTGTAGGAATTAAGGCTGTAGTAAAAGGTCTTAGAATACCGTTAAAAGGTGTTACAGCCACATTTGTAGCTCCTGTTAAAACCTACGGAAGCGATTTAAATGATTGGAGTGCTGTTCTTCGAATCGTATATGGCAGTAAATCTTTCTTGTTTACCGGTGATGCAGAATTTAAATCCGAAACCGATATGATTAATTCTAAACAAACATTACGTTCGGATGTTTTAAAAGTAGGTCATCACGGGGCAAAAACATCTACAAGTATCGCTTTCTTAAATGCGGTGAAGCCGACATATGCTGTGATTTCTGTAGGTAAGGGAAATAGTTACGGTCATCCTACTTCCGATACATTAAATCGATTAAAGGCGGCCAATGTTAAAGTTTTCAGGACAGACCAACAAGGACACATTATTGCTTCTACAGATGGAAAAACTATTACGTTTAATGTAAATCCAACTGGAACAGTAAGTAAACCAGCTCCAAAACCGCCTGTTAGTTCCTATAAACTTTCAGCAACCTTAAATAACACAAAACCAAAACAAAATAGTACGATTTATCTAACGGTAAAAGGCATTCAAAGTGGAACTTATAAAGCGGTATTCCATTATAAGAGCACAAATACTACTTATAGTGGTACTATCGGCAAGGCTTTACCAGTTAAAATCGGCAGGGCTGCAAAAGGATACAAAGTAGTGGTAGATGTATCGACGAGCTATAAAGGGAAAGCATATAAAACCCAAACTTCTTTTATTCCGCAATAAGGATGTGATGGTATGAGGGGGATTATTGACCGTTTCGAAGGAGATTTAGTGGTTGTTGAAATTGGTAATGAAACAAAAGACTTTAACAAAGATATTTTTCCTAAAAACGCTTCCGTTGGTGACATAGTTGAAATCAAAGGAGAACACGTAACTGTTTTAAAAGAAGAAACAGATATACGACGGAAAGAAATTGAAAATTTAATGAACGACTTATTTGAATAAATATTATAAAAAAGACTTTTCTAAACAGAAAGTCTTTTTTAATTTGCTATTTCTTAAACATTATAGGTTCTTTAGTTCTTCAGAACCGCGTGGGCACCCCCTTTCTTGTTCCACTAACCTACTTCTTATATACAGTATCAGCTACAAATCCTTGGACCGATGCACCTTTTATCTTTGTTTATATGTATCCATAGATAGATGTTTAAGGACTTGACTTGGAGCCTCTGTGGGCACGATTTGTCTTGAAAGGCTGAAGCAGTTGTTTCATCAGGCGACCAAGCCTATCATATCCACCTCTCCAAGCAAAGTCCTATGTTTGTTAACGTTGAAAACTATAAATACTTACTGTAGATAATGCTTCTACAAAGATAGAAAACTGGCATTATTGGTTTCTTTGCTTACGTTGAATACGGTTGAAAATCATATTGTATATAAGGGTGAGTTAGTTCAAAAAGAATTCACAAAAAATAAAACTTTAAAGTTTTATGTATGTTAAAATATGGTAAAGAGGTGGTTTTGTGAAAGAGGAAAATAAACCATTTAATGATGTAATAGAACACTTTGATACAATAGAAGGAAATGTAGGAACTGTTAGAAAAGATGATTTAAAAAGAGTACCAAAACCATTAAAGTATTTTGGGTATTTCATTTTTGCTTTCTTTGCGATATCCATACTGTTAATGGTCATTTTAAATTTATTAAACTAACTGATATTTGAATTTTAAGACTGGCTTGCCACTATTTAGTGGCTTTTTCTAATTAAAGCTAACGGGTGCTTGAGGGGAAAGTTCAGAGCTGTCTGGCAGCTTTTCTTGTTTCACTAACGTTGCAGGTTAATTTAATAAGAAAGGTGAAGTTTATGGTAGGATTTAGTTTGAAGGGGCTGCAATAATTAAGAAAAGAGGCTGGTTACTAATGAATTATTCCGATTTATTACATAGAAAAGATAGTGAAGGTCTAAATAAATTTTTAAAAACACACGATGTAAATAAGGAATTTCAAGGTCAAAGTTTTTTTATACTGGGCAGTTCATAGCAATAACTTTGAATTTATAAAACAATTGGTTCATCAAGGTGCTAATTTGAACCTATGTGACCGTTTAGGCAGGACACCGTTGTTAATTGCGTGTTATTTCGGCTTTATTGACATTGCTTCATATTTGTTAGAAAACGGAGCAAAGATGGATGGTTGTTTAGAAAGAGCAAAACAAGGTTGGGATGATCATATCCAACCAGAAATTATTGAATTACTAAAGCAATGGGAAAAGAAATGTTAAATTTCATTTTCAACTAAAGGGTTAGTTCAGGCTGCCATTTCAAGCGACTTCTCTTTTTAAACTAACGTGGTAGGCTAGTTCCAAAAGAATAGCGAATATGTAAAAAACATAATGAATTTTGAGAATGTTAAAGTGAAAATAAAGAAAGGTCTAAATCATTAGGGAGTGTTATGGACAATGTTAATAATATATTCTGTAATTTTAATTGGAATTATAGGTAGCGGTATATTTTTAATCATAAAGGGAGATTCAAAGAAATCATTTTTTCTTATTTGTTTAGGTGTAAATCTAATTATTATACCACTTTCGTTATTTATCGGAGGAATGGCGACAGATGCTCCTGTCAGTGATATGTTTGACTTTTTTAAAGGGTTTTTATTGGTACAGGCAATACCACTTGTTTTGCTTATTATTAGCATTTTGAGAATATTATTGAGTTCGAGAAATTCAAAAGAAAAGTAGTATTAGCTAATCGGAGTTCTTATTAAGCTAACGTGGTGCTTTTGTTAAAGAAGAAAAAAACCTGGATCTAATCCAAGCTATTTTATTTCATTGCTCTGTAAATCAAGTATTGTTACTTCCTTCTTCAACTAACTGGGCAGTTTTGTGTGAGTAAACAAAATCGTGAAAATGTCTTCTCTTGATAGCAAACGGGTGAACAGTTTCATCCAACCAACCCGCCGTAAATATAAAAATGATAAACTACTAATTATAAAACTTGCTCGATGAAGGGATTGGAAAATGACGAAGCAGAAGAAAATAGTTATAGCATTATTGATTTTAGGAATCATCATTGGGATTACTTCATTTACGGTTAATGTGGTTAATGCAATTAAAGCTATGAATAATGAAATGAATTATGAGAATCTGAATGGAGACTGGGATCTTAGTGATTTAGATGAAAAGTTTAATAGTAAATAAAGAGCCGCCTGGTGTTTTTTGATAGTTATAATTTTCCTATGGTGGTATAATTTAGATGATTTAGAGAGAGCGGGGGGAGAAAATGAAATTAAGGATGAAAGCCATTTTTATGATAATGAGTCTATTGGTCTTATGTTTTTCTTTGCCGAATATGACCAAAGCGGCTTCGGACAAAACGAAACCGAAAATTTATGGGGCAGTGAGCAAAACCGTTTATATCGGTCATTCTTTTAATGCATTATCCGGAGTGACAGCGAAAGATAATCGGGATGGAAATCTGACCAAAAAAATCAAAGTTACAGGTTCTGTCAATGTGAAAAAAACAGGAAAGAATAAACTGATTTATTCTGTTTCAGATCGAGCAAAGAATAAAACGACGGTTACCCGTATTATTACTGTGAAAAAGGATTTGGCCAAACCAACAATATACGGGATTTCCAATAAGACGATTTCTTTGAATTCAGTTTTTAAACCTATATCAGGGGTAACAGCCCGTGATAATGTCGATGGTAATGTGACGAACAAAATAAAAGTGACTGGTTCCGTTAATACGAAAAAGATTGGCAAATATACGATTAACTATATAGTTACTGACCTAGCGGGCAATAAAAGAGTTGCCATTCGAACGATTACAGTGGTGGATCAAACAAAGCCCGTTTTCAATGGCATCCATAACACGAAAATCAACACGGGGGATGATTTCCGTCTGTTAGATGGAATAACTGCAAAGGATAATTACGATGGAGATCTCACGTCTAAAATTCAAGGAAAAGGAAAAGTTAACGTCCACAACGCAGGCGTTTATGTTTTAACGTATTCCGTTGCCGATCGTTCCGGAAATACTGCCATCGCCAATCGGACCATAACTGTGATCGATTCAATTCCACCGGTTCTTCACATCATCACAGATTCTCAAATCTTTGTCGGAGACTCCTTCGATCCTTTATCGGGAATTTCTGCAACGGACAATAACGACGGTGATATCACATCGAAGATTCAAGTTTCTGGTTCGGTGAATGACGATAAAACAGGAACCTACACGCTTTTCTATTCCGTTTCTGACAAGGCTGGAAATACGAGTACTGCAAGCCGAAGGGTGGAAGTGGTGGATGGCGATCGTCCTGTTCTCTCGGGTCTAGAAGACACGACGATTGGATTATATACTTCCTTCGAACCATTAAGCGGAGTAAAGGCGGTTGNNNACGGGTAGTGTCGATCCCAATAAAACAGGAACCTACACGGTTGTCTATTCCGTTTCTGACGAGGCTGGAAATACGAGTACCGCAAGCCGAAGGGTGGAAGTGGTGGATGGCGACAGTCCTGTTCTCTCGGGTGTAGAAGACACGACGATTGGATTATATTCTTCCTTCGATCCGTTAAGCGGAGTAAAGGCGGTTGATAACTATGACGGAGACATTACCTCAAAAATCGTGGTAACGGGTAGTGTCGATCCCAATACTGAAGGTCAGTATAAATTAGATTATACGGTGATCGATGCAGCTGGAAATGTCACAGAAGCTGTACGAATCATCACGGTTCAAGGGTCTGTTACTTATACAGCCGACGATATTATCACAAGCAAGAGAACTATTCAGGAAAACCAAACAGTTATTTTTGAAAACTACGTCATTAAATTGAATGCAGACGGTTATTATGTAACAAAAAATGGCTTGGATATTGCCAGTGGCTCAGCCTTAGATTCAACAGTTAAATTATGGTATGATCCGGCTGGAAATTATATTACACTAAATATTATTAATAATACTACTGATAGTTTGACAAGTAGTATTCCACTAATATTAGCTATAACAGAAGATACTTTCACAAGTGGAACCGGTTTACTCTTAGGTGTAGCTGATAATTATTATGGAGATTTATGTTATTTTAAAGGAAACTATGTATATTGGGATAAATCTAAAAATACTGTGACCATAACAAAAGATGGAACTGTTATAGAAGAATATCAATATACATCTATAGACAATGTAATGATATATAATAGCTGGGATACAGGCAAAATTGGTCTATATATCAATGATAACTTAGTGTATACTTTTTGATTCATATAAGGACAGCAAAATATTGCTGTCTGTTTTGTTATATTGTCCTAGCTTTTTCACATAAAATAATGAAAGGGCAAGAGTAGAATTTAGGCGAAACATTGTTTTTGAAAAAGATAACTGGCAATATATGCTCGGAATTGATAAAAAGGTGTCTAACAAGGTTACCGCAGATGTATTAGTTATATTGCTAACTCAATTGAATAACCAATGCAAGTTAAGACCATTTGGGTTCTTAGTTAAACCACGGGTGCAGTGCTTTAAAAAGGGATCGCTTTTTGTTATGTATAACGAAGCAGTTTGTGAAATATTGTACTTAAACTAACGAAGCAGTTTAGCATTCCTGTAGAGAGTT